>CAYJUL010000021.1:3470-10447 GCA_964373345.1 uncultured Candidatus Saccharibacteria bacterium | reverse complement strand
TTTTCACCTTTCCCTCACGGTACTAGTTCACTATCGATCACAAAGTGTATTTAGCTTTAGGAGATAGTTCTCCCAGTTTCCTCCGACGCTACCTGCCGTCGAAGTACTCAAGAAAAAATACTAGAGAGTTTATTCGTTTTCGCTTACAGGACTATCACCTGCTATGGTCGGGCTTTCCAGCCCGTTCAGCTAACAAATAAATTTGTAACTCTCCCTTCGCTTCCTTTAAAGGTGAAGCGAAGACGTATTAAATCTTACAACCCCCACCTCGCGCCCAGCGCGAGGAAATCTTAAATTCTAATTTCTAAATCCTAAACGTTTAGAATTTAGAGTTTAGTGCTTAGAATTTCCTTGTGCTGAGCACAAGATAAGTTTGAGCTCCTCCCTTTTCGCTCGCCGCTACTAGGGGAATAAAATATTTTTCTCTTTTTCTCCGCTTACTGAGATGTTTCACTTCAGCGGGTATGCTGCCGCGCTCTGCGCGGAAACTCGAAATTCGAATATCGAAATTCGAAACAAAATTAAATGTCTCGGATTTCGGATTTCGTGCTTCGGATTTCTGTGCAAAGCACGGCTTGCCGTGGTTTGCACGGCAGGGTTTCCCCATTCGGAAATCCCCGGATCAAAGGTTGCTAGACACCTCCCCGAGGCTTATCGCAGTCACGCTACGTCCTTCATCGCCTTGATATCCCAAGGCATCCTCCGTCCACCCATAAATTATAATTACCTTCAGCTAGCAATTATTATTCGTTCATTTTTAAGGTACGCTTATGAGAATTCTTCAACCACGCTCGGAACCGACAGACTCGGAATACGGAGCTTAAAACCGGCGCATCAAGAAATTAAAAACCGCTTTTATCAAGCGGGGCAATCTCTGCGCCAAAAAGACAAACTGCCGTCAGCCGCCTGATTTTCCAATATGTCTGGTATTGTTTTTTCTCATAATCATTCTTATATTAGCAGAGCCAGTACCCGTGTCAAGGGCCATTCCTTGTGGCTACACCAAAACAATTCCGCCCCTCTCCAGAGGGGCGGAATAACAGTATGCGGCAAAAAACATTACTTTTTTAGGCAGTAGAGCTAAGCTTAACTGCCCCCTTGGCTGATACCGGAGAATTAATCAACAAGGTAGATTTTATCTCTATGCCGATTTTTGCTAACTGCTAAGCTTTCTTCTCAAATCCTGCAGCATCTGGGCCGCAACCTCTTTGCCGCCCAAGCCAAACGATAAACCAAGAGACAATACCAGAAATCCGACAATGCCGTATACCAAAGCGCCGAATAAAACATCAATCAAGAACGGAACGATAAGAAGTTGTCGCAAAATAGCCAACAAAGCAAAAACCCAAATGGCCCATTTGGCAAATGAACCCGCAAGGTTAACGTATCCTATTTTAAGGCTACCAACCGCGGCCCTAACAAGTTTCTCAGCTATATCTACAACAACTACGGTGACGGCAAATATTAAAACGGCAACTATTACGTTCGGCAGATATGCCAGAATGCCCTGCAGGAATTCGGCAAAAGCCACAAAACCAAGAATTTCCACCGCCGCGAGCAAAAATACGATCATCAAAACCCACTTAAAAATCATGCCCACAAACTCTGCCGCGTCAACTTTAAGGTCGGCCTGCTCCAAGGCGTCTTTCCAGCCGCCGCGTTCAAATAACTGATTGAATTTTGCTTTCTTTAAAACTTCGGTAAACAGCTTGCCGACGCCGATAGCAATAACCCAGCCTACTCCAAATACAACAAGAGCTCCTACAAATTGGGGCATAAAGGCTATAAAGCCTTCCCAAAGATCTTGTAGGGCGCCTAATGTTACTAAATACCAATCTTGAACCTGTGCCATAATATAATCTTAGATTTAATCAGCGACCTTTTCCGGCGCCAACATAGCGAAAACCATCGCCTAGCGCAGGCTTTATCGTATTCCCCTATTTTACCAGCGAACCAAAGAATCACACAAGGCTTCCCTGTGGATAACTAGAGCGTGCTTTGGGCCTTAAGACCGTGTTGATATGTAGCGATATAACGCCGGGTAGTGGTCTTGCATTTTATGCATATGATGGTAAAATAAGAATACAATCGGGCGGGTACGGGAGGACGGCAATGCGCCAAGACGCCATCCGCCAAACTTTGTTCTTTGATATTGAAAAATTGAAATCTAATATGGGTTATTTAAACGCCGGATACCCCAACTACGAAACCTTGTTCGGCAGAGATTCGTTGATTGCGGCATGGCAACTTCTTTTTATCTATCCCGCGATCGCAAAAGACACCTTAACCGTACTGGCCCGCTATCAAGCTGGGGCGGCAAATCCCGCCCAAGACGCCGAACCCGGAAAAATACTCCATGAATACAGATTTTCTCCCGAGAAACAAAAAGAACTACCCAACTGGGAATGGCCGTATTACGGAAGCGTTGACGCAACGTCTCTTTTCTTAATTCTGCTTGAAGAATACGTAAAAGCGACAAATGACCTGGAAACGCTTCAAAGATTGTGGCCCGCCGCAGTCAACGCCATAAAGTGGCATATTGATAACGGTACGATCAGCAAATACGGTTTTATCTCTTATCAGCGCAAAACCCAGCATGGCCTATTTCATCAAGGCTGGAAAGACTCTTTTGAAAACCACTTAAAAATTGATCCGCCGGTAGCATTGGTGGAAGAACAGGGGTACGCGTATCGGGCCTGCAAAGCCTTTGTTGCGCTTGCCGACCGCTTCCCTCGCGATTCGGAGATGAACGAGCTTGTGCGAAAAACTGGCTCTTTGGCGCGCAGAATAAAAACGAATTTCTCTTTTAACCCTTGGTCAGCTTTCTGGATGGTGGGGGAAAACTATCCGGCGCTGGCGCTAGGTAGGTACGGACACCAAAGAATGGCTGTTACCAGCAACCCGGGACATCTTCTGGCCTGCGGCGATTTTCTTAGCAAAGGACAGGCCCACCTCATA
This sequence comes from uncultured Candidatus Saccharibacteria bacterium, assembly GCA_964373345.1. GTDB lineage: Bacteria > Patescibacteriota > Minisyncoccia > Minisyncoccales > CAYJUL01 > CAYJUL01. The sequence continues at coordinate 7,489 of CAYJUL010000021.1, read as the reverse complement.
GTTCGCAGGCTTTTCGGAAAAGAACTTTGGACCATTGGCGGCATCAGAACCCTTTCTCTAACAGATCCTGATTTTGATCCTTTTGGCTATCACCTTGGTTCCGTATGGCCGCATGATAACTGGATGATATATATCGGTCTTCGGCGGTGGGGTTTTCATAAAGAGGCCAACAGAATAAAAACGGGCCTCTTGCGAGCCTATGAAACGCTGGGTTGCATTCCGGAATGCTATGCCGTAACCAAAGGTTTTATGGGCCGGGAAAAAATTGTACCCATCAAGAGAATAGTTCAGCTGGAAAACCATGCCAAACGCGCCGGTAAACATCTGGCAAGCTTTTCTGCCAATCAAATCCAAGCTTGGGCCTCGGGAGCACTTCTGAACATGCTAAACGATATATAAAAGCTCCGACGATCTCGTCGGAGCTTTTTCGTTGGCTAATTTACGGCTGTAATATATCTTCCGTGCGTCCGTCAATTGAAATGATGACTTGCTGAACGCCGGGAAATTGATTTAACGTTTCCGTGATCTGCGCTCTGATGGCGGCTACGCGGCAGGATCCTCCGACTTGCGATTCCAGGGTTGCGTCAAAATCAACGCGAGCCGTTCCGTTTTCAATGGTCAATTTTTGTATCTTCACGCCGGGATTTAGGCTGGTAAAATAACCTTCCGCTTTTTCGCCGGGACTAGGACCTTTCAACAGTTCTTCCAGGGCGGCTCTCGCAACGGCTTGCGTTTTCTTAATCCTTCTTTCGGTCGGAAAAACCTTATTGCAGGAAAATTCGGGATCCATTTTATCATTGTTAAAATACGCCTTGATGACGATTGTGTCCTGCGGCGCCTTAAACTTTACCTGAATTCTCAATTCATCGGCATATTCGGGAAGTCCCGAAGGATTGTCTTTTTCAAGAATCAGCGTTCCCGTTCCGGTTAAAATCTCAACAAAATTAAGCTCCGCCTCAAATGGAACAAAATCTTCGGTCATCCAATCGCCCTGGGCTTGGGCCACACCCATCGCGACGACATTGCCGTTCTCATCAAGCAGCTTTACGGGAAAACTTGCCTCAAAAAACCAAAATCCCCTCGCCTCTCCTTTGATTACAATGGGGCTTTCTACGGTATCGTTAGGGCGGGGAAAACTTATTTTAATCAAATCGGATTTCGCGGCCTCGCTTCCAACAATTGAGGCTGACTCGCGGGTCGGGATGGAAAAATACCAATAAACCGCTCCCGTCAACACGACTGCCATTAAGACAATTGCTAAAATTGTTTTATTCATTTTGTTGCCTCCAAAGAACTAATTACATCTTAACAATTCTATTCGCCGAACTCAAGGCTTAACAAAAAACGGTTCTCTGAAGAAGAACCGTTCAAAATTTTGCCCTCAGCCGCTTATTAAGTCTTGGCCCGTATCTTCTTTGATGCCGGCCATCTTGTACCACACTTCTCTAAACGAACCCAACACGGCATCTTCTACGGCTATTCGGACTTCGCGTCCGAAGAAATCTTCAATTGCGCTAAGGAGCAAAAGCTGTTTTCTAGAAGCAAACCCGTTTTGACAGATATGATTCTTGTCGCCTTGCCGGAAAAACATCAAAGACGCCGGCATGCCAATGAATGTTCTGTCGCCGCGCCAAAAGCCCTCGGCATCGTAAACGGCTATCATCTCCCGCTCTTCGCCCAACACAAAAACTTCCCTATCGCGGCCAAAACCCTTTCTTAGGATGTCCGAGCCTGAAAAGAAATCATATATCCTTCTGTGAATAGGATCAAAATCAAGCATTTGCGCCCGGCGCAGTATATTTTGTATCTTCGCTTGCGTTTCCGGACTATACGGCAAGAGTATCGGCCAATAAACGGCTCCTGATATAAAAAGGTCTTTAAGCGCGTCATTGTCGCCTGCGACGGCATACATGCAGCGATCATTACTATCCGCCATCAATAAAATTAAAGTCTTTATGTCGTCCGCGCATTCCAAGTCATGCGATGGATGAAAACGTCTGACGCGCATCGCGATCCTCCCGAATCAAAGTACTGATATATAATACACCAATGATTTATTCTTGTCAACTATTTTATTTCAACAATTTTCTTTTTACAAACGCTAACCGCGTTTGACGCGGTGGACCCTGGGGGATTCGAACCCCCAACCTACGGAATGCAAATCCGTCGCTCTACCATTGAGCTAAGGGCCCGCCAAAATTATCGTGGATCCTTGATTGCGAATTTAAAATAAGACGTTCAATAGCCGCTCGCCTCTTCCGTCTATTAATATATAACTCTCTTTTTTTGGTATTTTGTAAAAATTATCGTAACAACATAAAAGAAAAAGGCAACTTTCGTCGCCCTCGTGTATTGTTAAACGCCAATTTGCGTACAGCTAATGGAAAAGCTCTCTACGTCAACGTGTCCCGCACCAAATATGCTGTGCGCGTGGAAGGAGTCGAACCTTCTACCTCCTCTTTATCAGAGAGGCGTTCTACCGTTGAACTACACGCGCTCTCCTTCGCTCCGATTACTAATCGGGGCTTCGGAAGAGCCCTCCTCCGTTAAAACTATGGAGGACAGGCAAGATATTGATACAAATAACTTGCTTGCCATCCGAAGCCTTGGCGTAGGATGGCCCTTCCAGAGCTCAAATAAAATTTGAGCGGGAGAGGAAACTGCGTGCGCAAAATTTCTACCTCTTTTTGCCGAAGCTTCCAATCACCAAATCCGACACAAGTTTTTTATAGCTCGCAGATGTAATCCTTACCGAATCCTCATAAGTGCCGGCCGCGAGCACAATTTCTTTATTGTTAAACAAGGTACGATTTGCAAACGTCGGCATCTTAAACAAACTTCCGAATGGCGGAACCGCCCCAACTTTAATGCCCTTCAATTTCTTTTTCATCCATTGCTCTTTCGCGAAGTCAACTTTTTTTACCGCTTTCATGCCTCGTTTTTTCTGCCACGCATTGACTACTTTTTTCAAAGCGTTCTTATCTAAATTACAACAGGCTGGAATTACGGCGATTGCAAAATCTCGGTCTAGTTTCATGACTAAAGTTTTTGCGACTTGTTTTTCTGAAACTCGCAAAGTCGCAGCTTTGTCGTATGCCGTGTAGACCGTTTTGTGCTCAACCGGTTCGTATTTGACATTTGCCCCATCAAGAAATTTTTTGACTTTTTGCGGAATTGCCATCAATTATTACCATACCAAAACAAAAACGCCGCCGCAAGCGGCATACCCAAAGCACAGCATTACCGAGGTCAGACCCCGGTAAACTCTAACTATCTCCGCAGCCCGATATTAAACCTGAGGAGTCGCCGCAGTATAGCAACCACAATCACTGCAAAAATAATCCCGGCTGCCAGATTTATCCAAAAGCGATAAAGCGCGTAAAAGGAAATAACGGCCCAGTATATTTTCTGGAAGGTGTTCGCCGGAACAATAGTGAACCAAAGCTGGCTTGCCGCGGCCACTCCGATTGTCGCGGATACTCCGCTACCCTGTCCCTTTACTTTCTTTGTCGGCTGGCCTTCCAGATACGCAAAGTACTTTCCGGGTCTTGCGTTTTTTGGCAAATGCAAAGAAATCTCTACTGACTGGCGCTGGTCCGGCTCTAAATAAAATGTTTCCGGTGTAAAGGAAAACCAGTCCGCGGGCGGAGCCAATCCCATATCTTCCCTTTGCTCTTGCCCGCTGTGATATTGAATAGAAAAAACATAGTCGCTTGGCTCGTCTCCGGTGTTCACCACTTTTACGACAGGCAAAGTGTGGGTCTGTCCCGTTTTTAATTCTTGCTCCAATCTAATTTTGCCCGTTTCCACTCCGACCCCAATCCGAGCTCCTACCACAACGGGCAAAATTAAAGCAAGGGCCAGAACTAGGGTTAAAAATTGTTTCGCTGGTTTCATTGGTTTTTGTATATTCTACGGGGGTGGGGGCCTCCGCCAAAAGGGGGGGGGGGGCCCCCCCCAAATAAAAACCCGCAAATTATGTTTTTTGTATTAAATTTTAAAATAACCACAGGGTTGTT
>CAYJUL010000021.1:0-3460 GCA_964373345.1 uncultured Candidatus Saccharibacteria bacterium | reverse complement strand
CACCCCCTTTCACTTCGGGCGCCCCCACCCCCGTAATTTAACCCCCGTAATTTAATGTTTGACCTTTAGATTTATCACTGCACCGCTTGTATGGTTATTGATACATCTTGCGTGGCTCCGCCAGAGCTATCCGAAGTCGGCATTCCTATCTGTAAATCAAAATCCCGGGTAGCGCTTGCTTCCACCCCGGTGTACATCGTGGTCCAAGTATCGCTGGTAATTGTATTCCAGACCGTGCCCCCGTCGGTTGAGAACTTATGGAAATACTGATTAGCCCCTTGGGTTGTAGCCAGAGTCCAGTTCGCGGAATTCTTGCCCCGGATATTGAGGGTTTCGGTCACGCCGCCATCGTTTCGCGCTCTTATAGTGGTATTCATGCCGGAAGGCGTGGTGTCTCTGGTTGCCCCTTGGTCCAGAATCCCGTAGCTGATTGTTCCGTTAGCGTCAATGACTACAGAAGCCGGCGCTGAGTCGCCGATTGCCACATAGAAAAAAACTCGTCCCGAGGCAGTGGTGGTCCAGTCAAGCGAAAAACTGGTTGCGCCAAAGGCGTTAGCGTCGGCTTCCGCCACTATGGTTGACGGGTTGGTATTGGCCGAAAGAACTTTGGTCGTGACGGTTCGGGAGTTGTCGTCGGTGGGAATGACATCGTCGGCGCTGGTCCAGATAGAATCTTCAACCAAAGAAGGGCCCATCGCCCCAATGGTCATGTGGGCCTCTAACCCCAGCGTTGAATTGGCCGTTGACTGGCCGGTGCCAAAGAAGAGAACTTGTTTTGGCTGAAAACCCGTGGTGTAAGATTGAACCCCAGTTGAGGCGGGCGAAGTAAAATTTCCGACATCATATTGCCCGCCTTTGATAACCATGACGTTATACAGCCAAGCCGAAGCGGCAAAGTCCGTCCAGTTAAGCGTATACCCGTCGGTATCAAACGAAACAAAATCCGCCTCGGCATCAATACCGGTTCCGTTGGCATTCGGTATCACTATAGCCTTGACCGTTGACTGCCAATGTTTAGAATTTCCCGCGGCGGTCCGGGCATCCCTGCCTCCCCACCAAATAGCGCCTCTTTTGGTTGTAGATTGCGCGGCGCCGAAAAACCCTCCCAGGGCTGTCGTATTTATATTGGTGGCTATATTTGCTCCCGAAAAGAGGAGTAGATCTCCTTGAAAACCCACTCCGGTTTCGGCCTTGTTGCCTGTTGAAGTTATTTTGGCCGTTTTTTGCCCGACAAAGACATTGGTGATATCCGCTCCTCCCAAAGCGATGTAGTGGACGATAACGGCAGTTGCCGGGGCATTTGTCCAATTGATGGTGAATTTACCCGCATCAGCCCCGGTTCCAAACGAAACGAAATCCGCCTCGGCATCCACTGTAGGGGTGCCGTTGCTAAAAAGCCGTACCACCAAGGCGTTTGAGATACCCTTGCCCCAGTTGGTGGAAGCCACATTGTCATCTCCCGCCCACGCATTCACCCCCCTTTGAGTTGAAGAGGCGGCAAAGCCTATAAATCCGGATTGCCCGGCCGCGAATCCTTCTGCGGTTTGGTTGGTCCCGAATAAAATAAGGGCTTTCATCTCCACACCCGTTGCCGTATCTACGGTTTGATTACCGGTTGAAGTATTGGCGGCAAATGATCCTTGCGCGTTGGTCATTGCGGCTTTTGCTTCCTGAATTTTCGGCGGAAATTGCGGCTTTTGCCAAATCCGTGGCCAGCCGGAAAAAATCCACAGTCCGGTCATGCTGATGATTAAAACAAGGGCTATAGAAATTTTCCCGGCTGATTTGCCCCATCTATTGAAGTCGGACTTTAATAGATGATCCAAACAAAAAGCGCCCCGAAAAAGACGCTTAATAAAAAAGCCGGAAACCGGCCGAGGGTTATTTGCCCCTTCAGCAAAAATTTTGGTATCAGGGTTTATTCTCTCTCTCTCTCTCTCTCTCTCTCTCCTATAAAACCTAATGCTTCTTTTTTCTTGGAATTGAACCGCATAGATTTCATTCCCTGTGTTTATCTTATCATAAGTGTGGCGCTAAACAAAAGGGCCCGCAAGGGACCGCACTTAACTAAACTCTAACCGCTATACACTAATAATTGGTTTCTTAGAGTTGTCCCGACTTGGCCCGCCGTCTTAGGCGGGACGGCCGAAATTTCAGGCTACTCGGCCAATACCTTAACGTTGAAGATAGGATTCCCGGACTTCGCTAAAGCTTCGACCGGCTAAACACATCATACCTTTCGCATGCTGTTAGCAAGTGAACGGCGTGTGTTTTGCCCTGCCGTAGCCCTGGCGAAGGCGGGTCAAGTTTTACAACAAGCGTTTTCGCCACCGCTTCCTCTTTTACGCGCAGAGTCGCCGCTTTATCGTAAGCCGTATAAACGATCTTATGCCCTACCGATTCGTATTTTACCTTTTTATTTTCCAAAAATTTCTTAATTTTTGCCGAAATCATCAATTAATAGTATAGCAAATATATAAAAAATCAAAAAGGGCAGGATTAATCTTGCCCCCTTTTCCTCTCTAAGGATGCCTACGAGCATCTATGAAGAATATCTTTATCCAACCATAGACCGCCGGTACTCCCAGTAAAACGCTGATTACAACGACCATGACGATCAAAGCAATCATCGCATCCCCTTTCTTATAATCTTGCTGCGCCCTTGGTTCTCCTTTCGAAGCAAAAACCAATACGCATCTTCAAAAGATCTGCAGTGGTCGCACCCCTCTAAATGGCGCCTTACCCTTTGCGCAAATGCCTCACTTCTTCGAGCCGCCTCTTCACAGCTTTCTTTTGGATCGTGTGCCGTATCGCACTTATTGCAAATAACAGTCATTGCTCTCCCTCCTTTTTGTTTAATCTTAAAATGTCTTAACGCCCGAAATCTGGGAAAACTAAACTCATAAGTGCCATGAAGGTCTCCCAGTAATAATCCTTAAATCTTCTCGCGGGATTAAAGATCCACCTTGTGGATGCCACTGGAAGCGAAACGATCCCGCAAACAAACGTATATATCAACAAAAATATCCCGCTCAATATCTCAAGAACTACCGTACCAACCAGCTTAGGCACTTAATCACCTCCTTTCGTTAAGTTTTTAAGTTTCTTAGAGTTGTCCCGACCGTGTCCGCCGTAGCTTTACGCGTAGGCGGGCAAGCCGATCTTTTAGGTACTTCGGCTAACACCGCAGAATTGATTTGAGAATTCTCACAAATCAATTACTGATCGACGCTTTCTCGCATCAAAAGATACAAGAAAAAAATTATATGATCCACGAACAGCTTCCGCTACCCGTGCCTTGTTACGACTTAGTGCTTCTTACCGAGCCTACCTTAATCCCGCCTAATTCGGCGGAGCTTTGGGTATTCCCGGCTCGTCTCACTTGACGGGCGGTGAGTACAAGCTTCAGGAACGTATTCATCGCCACGTAGCTGATTGGCGATTACTAGCGATTCCAGCT
>CAYJUL010000020.1:5974-10815 GCA_964373345.1 uncultured Candidatus Saccharibacteria bacterium | reverse complement strand
AATTTCAAGCTCCACAAAAACGCTTATAATTGCGAGCGAGTCCGCAGAGGAAAGTTTATTTTCATTTGCGGGCGAGTAATGCAATTTCAAGCTCCACAAAAACGCTTATCTTTTGGACAAATTTTTGGCCAGAGCCAGCCAATCCGCGATTGCGAGAGTCTCCGCTCTTTGTTTTGGATCAAGGCCGCTTTTTAGAAACAATGTTTCGCATTCGGATTTGGTGATTTTGTAGCCGCCAGATATATTGCCAATCAGTTGTTTTCGCGGATGGGCAAAACCGGCTTTGACCGCCCTGAAAAAATCTTCCGGATTAATCCCCAACCCCTTATTTTTAATTTGAGATATTTTAATAATCGCGGAGCCTACTTTCGGCCGGGGCCAAAACGATTTTTCGTCAACATAACGGATAATTTTAGGCGTGGCGTAAAACTGAACGGATACCCCAAGCATACTCATGGACGGGGGCTTCGCGCATATTCTTTGAGCTACCTCTTTTTGTACCATCAAGATCATTTCTTTTGGCGGATTTTCAGCTTCCAAGAACATGCGGATTGCCGGCGAGACGATATAATAGGGCAGATTGGCCACGATTTTGTAATCCACAAGCGACAACGGTTGATGACTAAAAAGTCTAAGAGCGTCTCCCCGGATGATTTCCACGTTTTTACAACCAGCCATCGTATCCCGCAGGATCTCCATCATTTTTTGATCTTTTTCCACGGCGATCACCCTTTTTGCGATTTTGGCAAGTTCCAGGGTGAGAGTTCCCATACCGGGCCCTATTTCCAATACAGTGTCGCTTGCGCTTAAATCAGCCGCAGAAACGATATTTCTTAAGACGCCGGCGTCTACCAGGAAATTTTGGCCGAGACGTTTTGATGGGCTGGTTCCGCAGCTCGCCAGCAACTGTTTTATTTGTCTCTTTGAGGTCAAACCCATATTTTATCTTAACACAAAGGAGGGCAGCGAAGCTTAGCTCTACTGCCCCTAAAAGTAGTTTATCGACCCCCTTTGGCATCTTATGGTCTTCGTTAAGGGGTGTGGACAAACAACTTGACCCGGGCCGAGGCCCGGATTATACTTAAAGCAGTGCGTCCAATGACAGAGGGACATACCGGCGGCGGGCCTTCGCCTCGCCAAAGTCCGCCTCAGGCGGACACAGGCGGGCCGAATACGGCATACCGCAGGCTAAAACATTTTTATATGGGCCAGGAGACGATTTTTAGGGCCGCCACCGCAAAGATTAGGGGATCGGAACGCGACTCCCTCTTTTATTTGAGGGGAACTGCTGTATTGTTCCTTATTTTTATTTTTGGACTGGCCCTTTTTTACTCTGATGGTACGAGCCTGATCGCAAGAGATAGCGTTCGGTCGTCCGGTTCTAACTCTTTGTTTCTATCTGCAACCCCGAGGTTTTCTTCCGCTTTGATCGCATCTGTTTTGGTTGATGGAGTCTCTTTACGGGCCGCTGTGCCGACAGCGTTTTTAGATGGAAGAATATTGGCTAGTTTGGTTTTGGCTGACGATATTCAAGGTAGCCGCGGCGGAATCGTTGAATACACAGTTGAAGACGGGGATACGGCATCGTCCATTGCTGAAAAATTCGGACTGTCCCTTAACACAATTTTATGGGCAAATAATCTGACGGCAAAATCCAGCGTTAAGCCCGGACAAAAACTTGTTATCCTGCCGGTTGACGGTATGGTTCATCACGTTAAAGACGGCGACACCATAAATCAAATAGCCCAAACATATCAGGCCAAGGCGGACGACATCGTTTTATTTAACGGGCTTTCGGGCGAAGGCGATATATACATAGGAGACGTTTTAATTGTGGCCGGAGGCAAAATGCCGGCAATTTCTTCCGCCGGCGCATTCAAATCAACAGACGTGCCGCTTGCGTCCAGTTATTTTATATGCCCCCTGCTGGGTTCTTCTTGTTCTCTGACGCAGGGTTTGCATTGGTACAACGCGGTTGATTTTAATGGCGATTGCGGTCAGCCGATTCTTGCAGCCGCGGCGGGCAAAGTACTGAAAGTTGCCCTGACAAATTCAACGTCCCGCTGGGCTTTTGGCGGAGCCGGAAACCACATGACCATTTTGCATCCAAACGGCGTGGTTAGTTATTATGGTCACCTTGCGGCGGCCATAGCCTCTTCCGGTCAGCAGGTTTCGCAGGGGCAAATGATAGCGATCGTTGGCGGCAGGCCCGGCAGCCCAGGCGCGGGCCTATCTACCGGTTGTCATCTTCACTTTGGAGTCACTGGCGGCAGGAATCCTTTTGCCAGGTAGTGAAAATTTGACCAGCGCGCGTGTAGCGCGCTTTGAGTTCCGCCAAAAGGCGGAACAATTCAAATTTCTACTACCTGGTTTGCTAGATGACTAAAAACTTGTCTTGCCGGTTCGTTATCCGGCGCGTCTAGCGCGTCAGATAAATTAATATAAATTAAAAACGCCCGCAGGGGCGATTTTAATTTATTCAAGACACGGCTGTCTATAGCGAGCGGAATGCTCGATATGTCGGGCGCGCCGCCCGCTATATTTCGTTTTGACTCCTGTAGGCTAGGGCTTCGCCCAAATGCGTCAAAAGAATATTTTGGGAACTATCCAGATCTGCTATGGTCCTTGCGATTTTGAGCACGCGATGATAGCCGCGTACGGATAAGCGTCCCGAGTCCACAAATTTACGCACTAAATTTTTAGTTGGGCCATCTATCGCGCAGTATTTTTTAATTTGTCGCAGATTCATCTCGGAGTTTGTAAGCGCGTCTTCATTTTTAAATCTTTCCTGCTGAATATCTCGCGCCGCGACGACTCTTGCCCGGATGGTTGACGACATATTTTCCGTATCGGGCTCTTCAAGTTTTTCGTATTTTATCTGCGGCACATCAATGAAAATATCAAATCTGTCTATTAAGGGTCCTGAAAGTTTTCGTCTATATTTTGCTATTTGGGAGGGTTGGCACCGACACTCTATTTTTTGATTTCCATAATATCCGCACGGACACGGATTGGCGGCCGCCACTAGCATAAATTTGGCCGGTAAAGATAAACGATGCTTCGATCTTAACAAGGATATTTTTCCTTCTTCCATCGGCTGACGCAGACTTTCTAGGACGTCGCGGTGAAATTCCGGAAATTCGTCCATAAACATGACTCCCCTGTGAGCAAGCGTAATCTCGCCGGGTCTCGGGGGATTGCCCCCGCCTATAAGGGCGACCTCGGACGCGTTGTGGTGCGGGCTGCGAAATGGTCTTTCCTCCATTAAGGGTTTTTCTGAGGGCAGAAGGCCGGCTGCGCTGTAGATTTTCGTTACTTCCAAAGATTCGTCCATATTCAGCGGAGGCAGGATAGACGGCAGAGCTTGGGCTAGCAAGGTTTTGCCAGTTCCTGGCGGGCCCTGCATTAAAATATTGTGTCCTCCGGCAGCAGTAATCTCAAGGGCTCGTTTTGCGTATTCCTGACCCTTAATAAGGCCAATTTCTATGGCAGTTGAAATTGAGCCCCCTGTTCTCGGCTTTGCCGCTGTGGGCGCGATGAGACTTTTTCCGCTTAAATGATCTATGATGCCCCTTAATGATTCTCCCCCTATGACTCGTGTATCCTCAATCAATGCCGCTTCTTGGGCGCTGTCTTTCGGGAGCACAAGTTCGTGAAATCCCTTTTCTTTGGCCAACAGCGAAAAAGCAAGGCCGCCCACGATCGGTCTCAAAGATCCGTCAAGCGCTAGTTCTCCCAAGACGAGCCTTTTATTTAAATCCAAATGGATTTGTTTATCGGCCACTAAGTATCCGATGGCGATAGCCAAATCATAAAGCGCCCCCTCTTTTTTAAGATCGGCCGGAGCAAGATTTACCAAGACGCGAGAAGGTTTTTTGCTGGGAGGCTGGAAGCCAGAATTTTTTATAGCCGCTCCCACCCTGTCTTTGGCTTCGGCCACGGCTTTGTCGGGCAGGCCGACAATCGTAAAGCTTGGCAGGCCATAAGAAATTTCCACCTCAACCTCTATTAATCTGGCATCAAGGCCGGTGAGAGCCGCAGAAAATATTTTTGAGGGCATGATTGATGTTTGGTGCGGCGCGTGAATGTTATCGCCGCAAATAACGATAGCCCATTTTGCCACAAATAAAAAAAGAGCGCAATGGGCTCTTCGGGTTTCGCAATCCGGAGTTTTTGGACTATTTCTTACACTTTACGCAAAGTCGCGACTCGGGAGACACAACAAGCCGCGCCTCTGCTATTTCCTTTTTACATTTCTCACAAATGCCATACCGGCCGTTTTTTATTTTCTCAAGAGCCAGATTTATATTCTTGAGACGGCCTTCAAGGTCGTGTTCAATAGGTAGACGCGTTACGTATTCCTCCACTTCGTCGGTAGCGTCCTCTAGCGCCGAACTTCCGGTTCCGCCGTCCTTCTTAGGAAATACAGTATCCCAGTCGCCGCTTAATTTTGGATCTTCCACGGCAAAAGTTTTCAGCTGTTCCCTGATTTCGTCTCTGTTTTTTTCCAGCTTTTCTTTTTGCCCCCGTATAAATTTTTTATCCATTTCTTTTTTATGATAACAGATTTAAAAACAAAAAGAAAAGCGCTTGTAAGCCGCTATGATTAAATAATTTTATGGCTCAAGCGCTTTCGCGAAGAGGATCCGTAGATCCTTAAAGGTGCTGTGTCGCCAGCTCGTCCTGGGACGAGTCCGCAAGGATGGGCCAGCCTATTTTTATTTTCTCATATCCAAAAAGCCTGTCAAGAGACGCGCCTCGCCAAATTTTAAGCGTAAAAGAGCTCTTTTTCCACAGGCTTTCCACAGGTTAAGGTACGATCCTATTTGTCACCCTGTCTA
>CAYJUL010000020.1:0-5964 GCA_964373345.1 uncultured Candidatus Saccharibacteria bacterium | reverse complement strand
GGGATGAGTCCCACAGGGATGGGCTAGCCTATTTTTATTTTCTCATATCCAAAAAGTAAGTCAAGGGGTACGCTTTACCAAATTTGAACAGAGAAAGAACTGTTTTCCACAGGCTTTCCACAGGTTAAGGTACGATCCTATTTGTCACCCTGTCTATCGTTTTCATCATGCTTTCGCCGGAAGACGTAAAAAGCAAATAGCTGTCGGTTTCGGTTCCTGTCTCTCGCTGCAATTTCACTATTGACCACACGATGCCAAAATTTATGGAAGGGAAAGATATATACCTGAAAGCAACACCTCTGTATGCGGCCTGTCGGAAGTTTTTATTGATCGCAGGTTCAGTTTTTTCCAATATTTGGAATAGTCTCTCCGTATTCTGTTCCAGCGTGTTCTCCCATCCGCGCATTTTTTCTGTGAAGTTTTCTGTACTTTCCAGCCGGGCCGCAAAACCAAAACGATTTGCAATTTTTGACGAATAAACAAAGAAGGTTGCGTCTTGAGACAGGCCCTCCAGAAGTCCAGGAGGAGCATTGATTTCAAAAATCCGCGAAAATTCCGTTAGGGTGACAAAGACGCCGCTGGTTTTATTGAGCATTATTATTCTTGTCAATACGTTTTCTCCGCCGTATTGTTTTACGGATTGGCTGAAGAGGTTCGGCAGTTCCGTCTCATCCGAAAATTCAATGAAATACTCTTTGTCCATGGGGATAAAAGACGCCGGCAGCTGCGGGGTTTCTGGTTGCGTTGTTTCTGGCGTTTCTTCGGGCCCGGGCGTTTCTCCTGTCGGAAGAGACGGTTGTTCCGTTGCGGGGGGCGCCGGCGGTTCTTCGGCCTTGTTTTTCACAAAGAAATACCAATACCAAAAGGTAATAATTATTCCCCAAAAAGCTATTACAACACCGAGAATTACTGCGCGGGACAGGAATTTATCTAGAAAAGAGGGCCTTCCGGGCAAAGAAAATGGCAGTCTATAAGATGGTTTTGGCGGAGGCGCCTTTGGCGTTTCCGGCGCCGCGGGCGGTTCTTGGGTCGCTACCTTTCTCTCTTGGCTTATTGCATCCCTTTCTTGAGCTCTTAATTCTTTGACCGCGAACATTTTTTCTTCTTCCTCTTTTCTTAGTTGTTCAATTCGCGCTTTTTCTTTCTGGACCTCTTCGCCGACTTTAAGCTGGGCCATCTTTTCTCTTTCTTTCAGCGATTTTGCCTCAAGCAAGCGGGACATATCTTTGCGCATTGTTCGTATTTCGCGTCTCACGAAAAACTCCTTCTTTTCGGTAAGAGGCGGCGTTCTTTGGCTCGCAGGTTCCGGTGGCGGCACCGTGCTCGGGACCTGTGGGACTGGCCGATTGGGTCCCGACGGAATATTATTTTGATTGTTTTCTTGCGCGTTCATCTTTTAGCAGACCTCGTAATAAATTAAATATTTTTCCGAAATTAATTTATGATCAGCATCCGGCGGAACAACGCCGAGGATGTTTGATTGGTGTCCTTTGGTCATCACAATGCCGACCAAAACACGTTATTGCTTGCGCAGCAAACGATAATAACCGAACTGAAGATTAACCACAAAAACAATGAGCGCTCCGAGGCCATAGTTTAACTGTAAAACCACGTCTTTTGTGGTAAACAGCGAGCGAATGAAAAGCACGGACATGCCGAAAAACAGTAAAGCAAAGGTAAGCCAGCTTACGCCTTCGGTGGACTTTCTTTTGGAATTCAATAGTATCTGCGGAATGCTGGTGGCGAGCAACACAACCATCGCCGTCCAGCCGAGAAAATCAAACAGAAAATTCATTTCTCATTATAACACGCAAATGACGGCCGCTACAAAACAAGAGTATTTCTAAAATGCCTTATTTGGGCTTTGCGGTTTTCTTGGTCAATGTATACGCCGATAATATCAACGCGCCATTCGGTATCCAGGGGCAGTTTTTTTTGCATCAGCCAGGTCTGGGCGGCCATTATCAGGCGCCGCTTCTTTTTAAAATCCACCCTGTTTTCAGGCCGAAAAAAAGAAGTTTTTGGGCTAAAAAGCCTGGCAAGGGTCTTTACTTCAACAAAAATTATTGATTTTTTCTTGCCGGCTATGATGTCAATCTCGCCTCTTTGCTGTCCACGCGCGAAACGATTGACATAGTTTTTGTCCAAGATCCTATATCCTTTTTGGCGGAGATACTTTTCCGCTATATTTTCCCCCAACTTTCCGATGTCGGCTTCTTTGCTTATGACGCCTCGCCTGTTTTTCATATTTTGAATGTACCATGTTTACAGGTCGAAAATAAGCCATTTGGATATTAAATCAGGCCGTTTGACTATTTTTGTGTTTGGGCTAGTATCAAATCAGCTTTTTGTCAAGTTTTATTATATAATCAGGAAACGGGGGCGTAATATGTTAAACTCGTCTTCAGAGACAATTCTTCTGCGCTCTGCGGCGGAAAAGCTTTTTAAGCTTAATCGCAGAACTGCAAAACTGGACGGCAAAGAATACGTTTTTCATTGCCCGTCATCCGACAAGTATCCGTTTCAGTGGTTTTGGGACTCGTGTTTTCACGCCATTGTCTTGTCTTCTTTCGGCGGAGAGTATTTAGATTTGGCCAAAAAAGAGATTGAGGGCTTGCTGGCATGGCAGAGGCCCGACGGGTTTATTCCCCATGTTATTTTTTGGGATCAGAGTAAGGTGAAGAATGTGCCATGGCACTGGAACAGGCTTGAAAGCAAACCGATTTTTCAAAAGCCCAAGACCAGCGAAATGACGCAGCCGCCCGTTTTGGCGCTGGCTCTGGAAAAAATATGGCAGACCGGCGGCGACAGGGATTTTTTGGAAAAGGCCTTGCCCCAAGCGCTTTCTTATTATCGGTGGCTTTTTGAAGCCTGCGATCCCGACAAAGACAGCCTGATAAGCATAATTGCGCCCTTTGAGTCCGGCCTTGACTGGAGTCCGGAGTTTGACGGAGCTTTCGGGCTTAAAAAACCTAATGGCTCCACGCTTTATTTTAAGGCAAGGGGGGCGCAGGTTATCAATAAATACATTTTTGGATACGACCGCTCCCGCATTCTGCGCTCGGGACCGTTTTCAGTAGAAGAAGTTTTGGTGAATGCCATATTCGCCCATGGACTGGATGCTCTTGGCAGATTATTGGATGAGGTTGGAGCGTTGTCAGACGCCGAATGGGCAAGACGCGGCGCCGCAGCAGTAACGGATGCCCTCATTAAGAAATGCTACGACGTTTCAGCCGGAGCATTTTTTAGCCTTTCCGGTAAAGCCGAGAGTAAGTTAAACGTTTTGACCGCCGCATCCTTGATGCCGCTTATTTTAAAGAATATTCCCGAAAACATTGTTAATACGCTTATAGATAAACACATCCTTAGTCCCGGCGAGTTTTTCCTTCCGTTCCCCCTGCCGTTTGTATCGGCGGCAGAAGAGACTTTTTCTCCGGAAAGCTGTATCGGCCGCCGTCAATTTATCTGGCGAGGACCTACCTGGATTAATATTAACTGGTTTTTATTCCACGGCCTAAAACTGCATGGGCGCGACGACCTTGCCGATCATCTTGCCGCCAAGACCAGAAAGCTTGTTGAACTGTCCGGATTTAGGGAATATTATAACCCCTATACCGGAGAAGGACATGGTGCCAAAAACTTTGGCTGGTCAACACTAGTGTTGGACATGGTATAAATACAAACCGAGCCTACAGGCCCGGTTTTTTGTTTCACCCCGTTAGAGGCTTGCGTCTAAAAATTAGGCGAAGCGCGGGCGGCGGATAGCCGCATCCCGATTCGGGGCGAAGCGCTTCGCCCACTTTCGGAGGGTATGACTATTCGTCATACGCACCTCGCAAGATAATACGGCGGCAAGCCTCTAACGGGGTTTCACGTGAAACCAATGCAAGACCGGCAATAACCGGCTTTTTTAAGGAGTTTTTAAGCACCATATCGCGCCATTGACACAAAAATCCTATCGTGCTATCCTAAACGATAAATTCAGCCCCTTACAAAAAGAAAGGAGAGCATAATGGTTGCGTCCAAACTGGCACAGCAAATTGTTGCAAGGCAAAAATTCATTGAGGAAGTTCTTGGTTTTGTACGCCTAATCGTTTCGGAGAGAGGACACGTTCTTCGTCGTGAGGTGCATCACTGGCAGACCGTGACCGAAATAGAACTCAAAGACTTTGCCGGTTTCTCGTTCTACACCTATGGCTTGTATAGCCAATTCGGCGGCGAAATGGCCAAAGCCAAAGTGTGGTATCGCGCCACCGAATCCGAAAGTCACGATTCCGAGCCCGTACTAGAGGTGGAATGGTGGGACATCAAGCAGTGTAACGTTAAACGTTTTGATCCATCAATGGGTTGGCAACGCTCTATCCGAAGGCTCATTAAAAACAAAGATAAGGTCCTTGCCGCCGAAAGGAAACGCGAGAAACTCGCCGAACGTAAGCGCGGGGAACTCGCTAGAAATGCCGTCGAGCTTGAGCGTGCTGAACGGCGTACGCAGGAAGAAGCCAAGCGTCTGGGCCTTGTCGCATAACATGATCACCAGCGTTTCGTTGCCACGCAATCAACCTCCTCGTCTAGCGCGAGGAGATTTTATTTTGGAAGAGTCGTCATATTTCCCCATCCTACCGACCGTAGGATTTGGTGGACTATTGCAATTTAACCCTTTTGTTATATATTGGACATAGCACAAATTTACACCTCAGGAGAGAAAATGAGCGAACCGGCAATCGTAGGTTACGGGCGTCAATTTGTGAACGATTATCCAGTCCAAGCATACAAGGATTCACTTATCCGCGCTTTCAGGATTAACCGAGCTGACTTCATTGTTCTTGACGACAATCCGAGAGGGCAGAAGTTCCTCGCCGCATCTGTGGCCTGGGGTATTGATGAGGGGTTGCTCTACAACGACCGCAACGCGGATGATACACAACAGATAGTTTCTTCTTTCCGTTTAACGGAAAAAAGTAAAAAAGAAATCCTGGGTCAGTCATAGACTGACCTTTTTACTTATAGAGATAAACGTAAATATTAATGGATTGATGGCGGACTACGTGAGAATTAGTTGCCGCCCAATTTGTAATTGGGCGAGCCTCGCCTTTGGCGGGGAACTATTTGTTGGAGGAGTTGAGGGATTGAGGAGGGTTGAAAGTGGGAGTAAATCCGAGTTTTGGGTAAAAGAAAAGCCAGATGTTACTGGCTTTAGTCGCGTGGATTACCTGATTGGGTAAGCCATTTCCAAATTAGCATAGGAACCCACAGAGGAATGAATACAACTGCAATCACGATAGCGAGTATTGTTAGCACAAGAGGTTCCTTCTTCCTGTCCCGATTATCTGCCATTACAACCTCCTTAAAAGAACTGATTTTATCTTATTTAACAACCAAACAAAAGTCAATAGTTCGTGCACAAAAACAACACAACGTCTGACGTTGTGTTGTTATACGAAAATATAAAATATGGTGGTGCGTCAGACCGCAGTCGCGTTTGACGCGACACGACTACCGCTTACAAACGCTAACCGCGTTTGACGCGGTGGACTTCGTGCGAGTTCGGTGGAACCAGATTATAGCTGAGCTAGAATATTGGGGACAACCAGAAAGCTTAACTGCCGGAAACTTAGCAGTTAGCTTTCTCTAACAATCTTGATATCAGTCAAGGAAACTAGTTTATGATATGTATGCCCTGGAATTTTTATCTCGACCGGAGCTTCTACTTCTCTTGTTTCCTCACCTACCGTCAACTCTATTTTTCCCTCCACTAAATACAATATCTCTGGTTCTTTATGGTTATGGTCGGCACTAATCGTTCCTTTTCTCCTAGTGATAAAGCCGACTTTTCCACAATCGTAGATAACTCCTCTTTCATCTAATTTTATAATTTGAAGTTTTTTTATATCCATATATTTGTTCACTACTATTGTGGAATATATTAAACGTAGCGCGAAAGTATTTTGAAGAAAGATAATGCCT
>CAYJUL010000019.1:0-11093 GCA_964373345.1 uncultured Candidatus Saccharibacteria bacterium | reverse complement strand
GCGAAGTATGGTCCTTCCGAAGCTAAAATGTAATTTTAGCGAAGGAGGAAACTACGGAGGCAATTCGGCAAG
The DNA here is from genome assembly GCA_964373345.1 of uncultured Candidatus Saccharibacteria bacterium. GTDB lineage: Bacteria > Patescibacteriota > Minisyncoccia > Minisyncoccales > CAYJUL01 > CAYJUL01. Next base: position 11,021 of record CAYJUL010000019.1, on the reverse strand, counting down.
GGCTTCGACTGAGCTCAGCCGAATATCCTCACCGCGGGCACTGCGACTTATTGAGCTCTATGCGGGCCCCGCAAGATGCAATCCTATCTAAAAAAATCTATTTCGTCAACGCCGTGGGCAGCGAAAATATATCCGCGTAAGGCGCGGAGGATGCGTTTTGAAATTCATTCGCACGATTCGCGAGAGTAGCGAGAACGCTTTGATGTATTCCTTTGTCAAACGAAATTATCCTGGGCGATTCTTGAGGAGGTGCGAAAACCGCTGATGTAACATATTTAAAATAAAATCCGGCCGCCGACAGCAATGCCAAAAAAACCAAAGTAATGCTGACCTGAAACGCCCTCTCTGCCAAATAACGCGGGAGCGCCCCCAGGGACAGGGCTTGCATGCGAACCGATCCCGATATTCTCATTAGGCGTCGTAATGCTTCTTGCTTCATTTTGCGTAAACTTTAAAAGATATGGTGGATATGACCTCGCCGGATATTCCGGATCCCCCCCGCTCGGAACTCTTTTGAGGGGCCGCGGAAGATTCACTTATCTGTAAATTGTTGATCTCAATTAAATATGGCGCGGTTTCAAGTTGAGCTATAAATCTGCCGATATCCGGAAAGACGCCCGCAACAGAAGCCCTAAGGCCTACAAAGCCCCTCGGGATCTCGGCGCGTTTTTCTTCCGCAGAATGAATTTCTATGAGTAAATCGTGCCGAGCCGCCAAGGTCTCTAAAAAATTCACGAATCCCAACGGCGCATCGGCGTTAATAAACAAAGCGTCTGTTTTTTTCATGTTGCGTTCAATGTCTGTAAGATTTTTTATGAAATCCAGGTTGGCGCTCCTTTGAAACTCTATTGAGACTCTCTCATGCTTGACCGCGTCCAGTTCCTTCAAAGATGCGCTTATCGCTCCAAAAGCCGGAAGTAAAAATAAAATCGCGAAGAGTCCGTTAACGAGACTCACCAAAACAACATACGTTAGGATTCGCTTTTGAAAAATGTCTCTCGTCATGTATTACTTTAATTTAAAACTGGCTTTAAAATCAATATTGCGCGGCTTGATCCAGTTAGACGGAGGAAAATCAACTTCTTGAAAAACCTCTGAACTCTCAAGACGATTCTTGAGTTCGAAAAGCCCTTCCCGGGAAAAAGCAAACCCGGACAGCGCCACCAAGGAGCTGTCGCCATTGTAAGAGAACGTTTTAAGGCGCATGCCGGAGGGCAACAATTCCGCGATGGCGCGTAAAATATCGCCCGTCCGGGCTTGTTCTCCATAAATGTTCTGCACAAAATCCAACTCTTGATTATAGGTTATAATTTTTTGCCTTATGGCCTCTCCTCCGGATGAAACTATCTCGGAACTTGCGGCTTGTAGTAAAACCTGTTCCGAGTCTACCATGCTTTTAAGTTGAATCCGGATCAGGGTGGATGCCAAATAAAGATTAACTAGAAAAATCAGGAGCATCGTGCCCAAAATTAAAACGGTCCTTTGTTTCTGTCCGGTCAACACAATCTCTTTTTCCTCTGGCGGAAGAAGGTTAATCATGCCCTATGTTAATAATCTTTATTTATGCCCCTGATAGCCAACCCCAGCGCTGTGGTATAAGCCAAAGAAACGTCATGACTCATTGCGGGAAGCTCTTTCGGGTCCCGGCCGTATATGTTAACCCATGGATTTACCAGTTTAACTTGCAACCCCAGCTCTTTGGAAAGAAACGGCATCAAGCCCCTTAAGTTGGCTCCTCCGCCGCAAAGATAAACCGTAACTGATTTATCCTGCAGCGCTTGCGCGTGCTCATGAAGACCGTGAGTTTTATAATAATCAATGTATTTTCTGACTTCGCTCGCCAATGCCGAAAGCTGCGGAACAATGGCCTCAAAAACATTAAGGCCTTCCTTGTTTTTTTTGTTCGCCAAACCCCATTGAATTTTTAATTCTTCTGCGCGCATCAAATCAATATTTAATGCCTTGGCTATGACCTGACTTAGACTTTGTCCAGAAACGGGAATGGAAGCGGTGAATTTCAGCGACCTTCCTGAAAAAATGACAAATCCGGTCCTGGTTGCGCCAAGATCCAGCAACACCGAAGCTTGATCTGCCAGCTCTTCGCTAATTGCAGCCCTGCTTATTGCCAATGATTCTATTTCCATCGCAACGGTATAAAACCCTGCGGCTCTTAAACATCGGGCGTAAGCATCAACTATTTTTTTGGGCAAGGCCGCAATCAATACATCTATATGGTCCAGATCTCTTTTTGGAGTCGGCACCCTGTTGAAATCCAGATAAACATCGCCGATGGGAAGGGGTATGTAATTTTCCGCCTCAAAAAAAACGGCTTTCTCAAGCTCCTCCGGCTTCATTTTCGGCAACCGGATAACCTCCAAAAAAGCTTTTTCCTCCGGCAAAGAACATATCACATATTTTGTCTTGATCTTTTTTTCCGCACTAACATGCTTTAAAATCTCAATAAGAGCGGCGCTATTTTTAATATCTCCGCTCTCAATAATTCCTTTGGGTATGTCGAAGCTGGCTGCGGTTTTAAGAACCAAAGATGTTTTGTTTTTTGCAAGTTCTGCTATTTTTAGAGAGAGATCTGAAATATCCAAACCAGCCGCTTGGGGTTTAATAACGAAGATGTCTAACATAATTGATCTTCTGTGGTGTTACGATTAAATTATATCACATCTATATTGCCGGCTGCGCGCTTGCGATTAGGGCACTTCCCTCCAGCTGGTAACCTGCCAGCCGCCCGCGGGACCAGAAGTAAAGTTTAAGTTTTCCAAACCGATCTCATAATTAATTATGGCATTATTTTTTAAGAGAAGTTGATAAGCCGTGGCCTCTATCAATGCGACATTATTATTAATTACCATAATCCCATTGGGCGCAAAAAGAATGGAGCCTAGGGCGTTATTTTTAACATCAATGGCTGCGCTGGTTTCCGAAAGCGAGGGACTGTTGGAAATGATTAAAAGGTAGCTACTTGGGGAATCCGTGCCTTCTAATTTTGCGTTATTGCGAATCTTAACATTCCCATCTGCCATCAACACTCCGCTTAAGTCGCCGTAGCTGTCGTCTAGCTCTACTTCAACATTATTGCCGGTATCAAAAGTTCCCGTGGCCCAAATGGTACCGGTTATTGTTAGTTTGGCCCCCTTAACCAAAAGATTGCCCAAAATTTTTACCGGTCCCAAAGACCTGTCCGTATCAACAGTTAAATTGCCAATTATTACACCACCGGCTTCCGCGTCGCTTTTCCAGTTATCAATCATGGTTTGGGTAATGGCGAAATCTTCCGGTTGAATCTCATTGGGTCCTCCGTCCACCGTACTTCCAGCAGTACAATTTTGTACACTGCCACCGGAAACATAAGTGAGCGTTCCGCCTATTGTTGAATTCTTGCAGGTATGAACCTTAGCGTTCCCCTCTACGGTCAAACCGTCAATTTTATTCCCATTGCGGGCGACAACAGCAGAATCGGTAACCGTTCCTGCTCCAGTTACGTTGCCGTTAGAAAAAACGTTGCCCCTTATCTCGCTCCCGCTCTCCATAATCATGCCTCCATTGCCGATCTGCGCCCCATAGTAAAAAGAAGCCTCCTGTGTATCAATTTGATAGACCGCGTTAACCTTCCTAATTCGTTCTCTGACGTTGCCTGCGGCCACAATGACTCGCGCCCCGCCGATTGCATCTGATATGGTTGTTGTGACATGGCCGTCCTTAATACTAAGAACAAGAGGGCTACTCCATGGCATGCCTTTTTTTAACCTTAAAAGGGCATCTTCAATGCCGCTTTCGGCCGAATAATAGGCGGTGGTCGAAATTGTATTGTTGTTCAACGTTTTTTGCAAGCTAAAAATGAAAAAGGCAAAACTAGCGCCTATGGTGATAAAAACGCCGAGAATCACAAGGGTTAGATAAAACGTGACGAAAGCTTTTTGTTGTGGCTGTCCTTTTTCAGTCATAAAATCACCTGCTTAGCGCTCTCACCGATGCGCTTGATTGCAAGGTTAAAAAGGCTTTATATTCGGGGCGGGCGGCATCGGACTTGTATCTCATGCCCAATGTGATTTGTAAAGACGGGAAGTCGCCGGACCCTATGAGCAAAAAAGTAAGATTGTTTATTTCTATGTTTTCTGTTGTAAGCACGATCGGCTCCTGGCCTTCTTTCTTGAAACACACTCTCGCCTCGCAAAGGAAAAAATCAATATAAGAATACTCCTCTCCTTGCGCGGAGGGCCTCATCTGAAGAGATAGCTGACCGGCAGGTGAGTTAAGTAAACCGGTCGGTGTATAGATTGCTTGGGCTTCTTGTGTGGTGCGAAGCATTACAGACATCGCCCGGTCTCCGTTTCTAATAAGCTCTTCTTGAATCTTGGCCTTCGTTTGCAATCTAATGCTCCAAATCAACAGAGATCCAACCGCGCCAATAATAAACACAACCGTCGCAATATAAATCAATAATTCAATTAAGGTAAAGCCTCTTTTGCCTCTCATTGAAATTAACGCCAATTAGTAATGTAGGCCTCGAGATCTATGTCCCGGCTGAGTCCGCGTTCTTGCCAAGAAATAATAACTCTAACCTTTTTGGTATTCTGGTCCGTTGCGCCTCCAGATTGAACGATATTTGACGAACCGTCCCGCCGCACTGCCTCAAAAATAATCTGGCGCTCAAATATGCCTATCGTTTCTTTGTTCTGCGCCATCGTCCACCTTGCCGGAGTACTGCTTGCTACCGGATGGTAGGGCGTATTCAAAATAAGAACGCCCAGCCCATCATTTGCCCACGTCGTTGTGTCTCTAAAATTTCTGACCGCATCCACTCCTTCGCGCGCCAGATAAATCGCTCTGGTGGTTTTATCGGCTGCTATAGAATTTATTAAGCCCAAGCTCACCACCGTAAAAAGAGACGCCATGGCTATCCCGAATATAAAAATCGCTATTAATATTTCCACCACCGTTATCCCTTTGGCGGCGTTATTCGGGCGCCCGCAATTATTGCCAAGACGGCTGTGTGACATAAATTGAACTACCCATGGCAGTTGAGCCATCGGCGGCATAACTCATAATATTGCCGGAGGAATCCCCGTCTACGGCGATTTGAAGAGGCTTGGTATTGTTTCCTCTGTCTCTTAAAATTGAAATCTGGGTGCCGGGATTATTTAGTTGATGGGTGCGCATCACAATAATCTGATTTGCTCCGTCAACCGCAACGCTACCGCTCCAAAAAAAATTTCCGGCTTGCATGTAATCGGATATTTTAATCGTTTTTATGACCGGCCCTCCCGTGCCGCTCCAAGTTAGTACGAAATTTTCTGTCGCGGAATCAATAAATCGCGAATAATTTACGTGGACATGTCTGGAATCTTTAATGCGGCTGGAATCATCCGGCGACGTGCTGGTCGCCAAGGTTACTATGCCGAGGCTATCAACATAAACCGTTTGCGTTCTAAGCGGTTGCGATTTTAACCGTACAGTCACGAAGCCCGCGCGCTCCGTTTCTCCGTTAACGGGCCTGAATGTTGTCTCTTTGGAGCCGCTAAAATCAATTTGCGAGAATTCCGTTGTGGGGTATAGCAAATGAACCTGATCAAAATTTATATCCCTGGAGGCATAACTGGATCCCTCGAATAAAACATATCTTTGCGGAAAGTTATCGTCAAAAAAAACGCCGTAATTTTGATCGGATTCATTGGCTAAGGTTTTGTTTTGAGCCAAATAAAGAGCGCTTCTAATGTTTTCGGCGAGATTCGCAAGGCCGCTGTTTTGTTGAAATGAACGAAAAGACGGCAAGCCAATGGCTAATAAAATTACCATAATGGTAACAACAACCGTCAATTCGGGCAGCGTAAAACCTTTTGTTCGGCGTTTAAATCCCCTCAAGCATTGCATACATTGGCTGAATCATTGAAATGGCGAAAAACCCAACAACGGCGCCGATCACAAGCATTAAAATCGGCTCAATGACGGAAGATAAGTTCTTGGTTGTATTGGCCACTTCTTCTTCAAAAAAATCAGCGACCTTAAGTAATATTTCCGCGGTTTGACCCGTTTCTTCTCCGACCTGAATCATTTGAATAACAATCGCGGGAAATAAATTATCATACGGCGATAAAGCCTCTGATAGTTTCCCTCCCTTTTTAAGCTGTTCCGCGCTATTGGAAATAGCATTTTTAAAATAGACGTTTCCGGTGCTTCTGGAAATAATTTCCAGAGCCTGAACAATGGGAACTCCAGCCGCTATGAGAGAACTTAAGGTTCTGGTAATGTATGCCGCGTTAGATTCCTTGACCAGTTGCACAATGACTGGAAAATGTAAAAACATCGTATCTCTAATTTTTTTGCCCTGATTTGTAGATAAAAAAGCCCTGAGCATCGCGAAAGCCAAGACGAATATAAACGGCAAAAGATACCACTTGGTGGCAAGAAACATTCCCAGCGCAATAACGAATCTCGTAGTAATCGGCAAGTCCATACCCAGTTCCGCAAAGGTAGCCGCAAGCTGAGGAACCACAACAATAAGCATTAGGGTGCCGATACCGAACATGGCCGTGACGATGACTGCGGGATAAATCAGCGCTCCCTTGATTTTAGATTTCAATTCATACTCTTTTTCCATCTGGCCGGTCAGGTGTTTGAGGGCTTCTTCCAGGGTGCCGGACTCTTCTCCGACTTTAACCACGTTCACGAAAAGTTCCGGAAAAATATCCTGATGCCCTAACAGCGCATCAGAAAAGCCCTGACCGCGATTTATTTTATCTGCGACGTCTTGCAGGGCGATTTTCAATTTGCGGCTCTTGGCATGCAAAGATAGGGTGGCAAGAGATCTTGGCAGCGCGACGCCCGCGGACACCATTATGCCCAAGTTGCGGGCAAAAATCATCCTGTCGGTTAACGACACTGATCCCGAAAATTTGGAAAGCAATGTTGAAAAATCAAACCTATTGGGCCGCTGCCTTTCCTGATTCGCCGAAATCAAAATGTAGCCCTCCCGGCGAAGAGCCTTAGCAAGTTCGTGTTCGTCGGCAACTTCTGCGCTGCCGGTCTTCTGCTCCCCGGTAAATGATTTGGCGGTGTAGAAATAAGTGGGCAAAAAAGCTGAAAGCGTAAAACGCAAAATTAACGTCCGATTTTAATTTTTATTTTTTTCCGCCGGAGGCGGATCCGCCTTTGGCGGACGCGTCTACTCAATGATTACCCTCAATACCTCCTCTATTGACGTTATGCCCTGCGCGGCCTTAATAAAACCGTCTTCTATCATTGTACGCATCCCCTCGCTCTGCGCTTGTTTTTGAATTTCATCTGCTGTGGCTTTTTGAATTATCAGTTCTTTAATTGACTCGCTCACGCGAAGCACTTCGTATATTCCTATGCGCCCCTTATAACCCTCGGGGCACTCTTGGGAGGATTTTGGCCTCGCGAAAACCACGTCTTTCCACGTCGCTGTGGCCTCTACTATGTTCTCCTCTTGGAGTATTGCCAAAATCTTGGCAGTATCGCAATACTTTGAAACGCTGTTGAGTTCGGACTTGCTCAATTTATACGCAGTTTTTTCTCCACAAAGTCTGCGCACAAGCCTCTGGGCGATAATCACATTCAAGGTAGATGAAATTAAAAATGGTTCGGCTTTCATGTCTATCAGTCGCGGGATCGCTCCGGCCGCGCTGTTGGTGTGCAGAGTTGATAAAACAAGGTGGCCGGTAAGAGCCGCGTTGATGGCTAGGCCAACCGTTTCGTTGTCTCTGATTTCTCCAACCATAATAATATCGGGGTCCTGCCTTACGAGAGACCTCAAACCATTGGCAAAAGTGAAGCCTATCTTGGGATTGACCTGGGTTTGATTAATTCTTGGTATTCTATATTCAACAGGGTCTTCTATCGTAGAAATATTTACTCCTGGCGTATTCAGAATTTCCAGCACAGAGTAAAGGGTTGTCGTTTTGCCGGATCCGGTCGGTCCGGTTACCAAAAGCATGCCCACGGGTTTACGCACATTGTGTTGGACATCTTCCAGACTGTCGCCGCGAAAACCCAATTGTTCCAGGGTTAAAGCCTTTGTGGTTTCGGGCAAAAGCCTCATCACGATTTTTTCTCCGTCAAAAATAGGCAATATGGAAACACGCAGGGAATATTTATAGTCTTCGGTTTCAACGTTAAAACGCCCGTCCTGGGGAAGACGGTGTTCGTCAAGCTTTAAGTTTGATAAAACCTTAATCCTTGCCACTATGCCCGATTGTACTTGTTTGGGTAGGGTCATGGCATCGCGCAGAACTCCATCAATCCGATAGCGCACGTGCACTTCTTTTTCTGAGGGCTCAATATGAATATCCGAAGCTTTTTCTAAAATGGCGTGCCTAATTAAGGTGTCTACGATTCGTATTATGGGCAATTCTTCCGCGGCCTTCTGCAATTCCTCTTTTTCTTCCGGGGTTTCCGCGACGCGGACGGATTTTATTTCTCCGGCTTCTTTTTTGATGATTTCTCCAAACTCTGCCTTAAGAGTTTTCTGGTATTGCTGCAGCACGTTTTTTATGCCGGCTGGACTGGTAAGCCTGGGCTGAATTTTGAGATTAACCTTCTTTTTTATAAATTCAATGGTCTGAAGATCTTCCGGATCCAGCATGGCTACTTCCAGATTGTTGCCGTGCCGGCGAAAAGACACTATATTATGAGTTCTGGCGATGGGCTCGGGTATTATCTGCAAAACATCGGGATCAACTTTTTCTTTTTCCAAACTAACAAACGGTATCCCAAGAATATAGGCTTCCAACTGCAAGAGTTGCTCGTAGGATATGACTCCTTCTGATATCAAAACCTCGCCGACTTTCTGTCCGCTTTTTTCGGCTTTTTTTAGGGCCCTCTCAAACTGGGCGCCGGTTACCAGATTGCCGTCCAAGAGAAAGGCTTTAAGTTGTTGCGGCTCTACTAGCATAACTCCTGAAACTTGAAACCTAAAAACTGAAACTCTAATGTTTCGTGCTTCACGCTTCGAGCTCTATGATTTTATTCTCCCAGGGCGTTCTTCACTTTTTGAAGCACTTCGTCTAAAGAATAGTTTGCCTTAACCAAATAAGTTGTTGCTCCTAATTCAAGGGCTTTTTCTACGTCGCCCATGCCCTCTAGGTTGGTCAGAACTATAAGCGGTATGTCTCTCATTTCCGGATCCTCTTTAATCTTTTTTAGTACCTCAAATCCGTGCATTTTAGGCAGAATAAGATCCAGCAGTATTAAATCCGGCTTTTCGCTTTTAACCATGCCTAGTCCCGTCTCCCCATCCATTGCGCCAAGCACTTCGTACCCTTCTGTGCGCAGCAAATCGCCTAATGTTTTTTGCAGAGCTTCTTCGTCTTCAACAAAAAGTATTTTTTTCATAAAACATAATCCCAATCTACGAATTTATCCTAATGCTCCTAATGAAAACTTGATCGTTCGGAGCATTCGGATGATTCGGATAGTATTAGGATGGATTTTTAATTGGCAGCGTGAACCAAAATGTCGACCCTTTATTTTCTTGGGAGCTAAAACCAGTTTTGCCCCCAAGATTCTCAACCAGCATTCGGCTAATGTAAAGGCCCAATCCCGTACCCGCCGGCTGGTGAGTTCTCGCCATATCTGTCCTGAAAAATTTCTGAAAAATAAATTTTTGGTCGTGAAGGCCTATGCCGATGCCCTGATCCAACACGCGGACCAATAAGTTATCGTTTCGTCTCCGAAGCAAAACCTCAACCTTACCTCCCGCTTTGCTATAACGCACTGCGTTTTGTATAAAATTCTCTAGGATGATTTTAAGATGCGAGGGATCCGTAGAGATCTTGGGTATGTCTGAATTAACATTGAAACTAGTCTCCACTCCCGCCCCCTGCGCTATCTGGTGGAATCTAATCAGCACTTCTCGTATAAAATCCGGCAGATAAGCCTCTTGGATTCGCGTAGGCAATCTCCCCTGCTCAAGGCGGGAAACCATCAATAAATCCTGAACCAATTCGTTCATCCGCGCAGTATTGTCTCCGATAATCTTGAAGTAGTCGTGCTGTTTGTCGGTTGCGTGATCCAGTTTGCCAGAATTCAACATGTCTATTGACCAACGCAGATTGGTGATTGGCGTTCTCAATTGATGGGATACGATGCTGATAAATTCGCTTTTAAGACGGGAGGCTTCGGCTACTTTCTCAAAGCCCTGCACGATGGCGAAAGTCACTATCAGCAAAACCATAGACATAAACAAAACTCCCAATGCGGCAAGCTCCGAATCAACCGCCGCTTTTGTCGTGGCTCCGTAATAAGCAACCAGGGCAAAAACACCGATGGCCGTACCCATAATCATGAAGAGAAAATTAGGGCACTGACGCAAGGGCACATTATATTTCTTGCATTGACTCCTAATGTTAAACTGATAAAAAATCGGCCTCAAATTCATATTTATTATTATATCATTTTATTGCAGAGCAATAAAATGATTAGGCAGAACCCAGATTGACCTGCAATAAAATCTTTGGTACAAAATTAATATTGTCCTTGTCTGGAGATGTGGCGGCCAACATTCTCGCTTTTTGTCCCGCCACATTGAAACGGGGCGTAGTGTAACGGTAGCACGAATCCTTTGGGAGGATTTAGTCCGAGTTCGAATCTCGGCGCCCCGACTTCGCGAGGCCGAGCCTCGCCCGAGGCGGGGCGAAGGCCCGAATAGAAAAGTGTGGCAGAATTGTAGAGGTGAGTTATTCGCGGTTTGAATACGCGACCCCGGATATTCTCGTGATTACGACTTATAAATTGCGGGCATCGTATAACGGCTATTATGACTCCCTTCCAAGGAGTAGATACGGGTTCAATTCCCGTTGCCCGCTCCAAGATTAAACTTTCCGGTTTTTTCCGCCTTAGGCGGATCCGCCTCTGGCGGAGACCAACCATTTGGTGGGCGGCACAAAGTGCCGCCCATTGATTTTGCCCCGACAAATCCTCTCCGTTCGGCGGACAATTCGGGCGCGGCGGTATTACTACCCCCAAACCCCTACTTAAGGCACGCCTGC
>CAYJUL010000018.1:0-11149 GCA_964373345.1 uncultured Candidatus Saccharibacteria bacterium | reverse complement strand
TATAAAGTAGCAATTGTTTTGGCGCATAACGAAGACCATTCTGCTTGGATGTTTTTCTTCTATGCTTCTAAAACGATTTAATTACATGGTAGAAAGTTTATACACATGTGAAAAATGCGGTTTGCATTATACAAATAAAGAGGAAGCTGAAAAATGTGAGAAAAAGCCAGAAGGCTCTTTTGGCGGCAACGTCCGTCTTTTTAACTTAGCCTTTTACGGTCTTATCGGAGTTGTTTCTTCCTTGGTTTTCGCGTTTGGCTTGTATTGGAGCTTATTGCTTGATTCAAACATCGCTTCTTTTCTTACCAATACCGCTTCGGAGCCGGCGTACCAGTGGTTTTACGGCATTTTAACTTTTGCCGCAATCGTTCTTTTTGGAGCCAATGTCTCGTTTTTGGTTTACCGCTGGCGAAAATTCGGGCCGCCAAAATTACGGGGGCAGGGCAGCGCAGGGCTGGGCAGTCTGTTTGGCGTATTCGCTTCCGCCTGTCCCGTATGCGGCTCTACTTTGCTTTCGGCGATCGGCCTCGCGGGAGGAATAGCGGCTTTTCCGCTGGCCGGCATTGAATTAAAAGCGGCCTCCGTCGTCTTTTTGGCTTTGCCGATATGGCTTAATTTTGCGGACATCAAAAAACTGTCTTCTTGCGAGGGCGGCGTGTGTCCGGCGGCTAAAGACGCTTCCTTTCAAGACAGAGACACCCCGTGGCTTTACATGTTAACCGGCCTCGTCCTTCTTTTAAGTTTTACGGGTTGGGATTTGATAAAAGCCGATCCCATTTCGGCCGGAGCAAATGTTTCCACCGCCGTGCAGAAGCCCGTTGCCGGCGCCGGCGCTTCCGGGCAAGACAATTTGACCTCCGATATTACGGAAAGCGTATTACCTTCCGCTGGTTTTGAAACCAAAATTGCGCTCAAAGACAGCGTGTTGAAACTTGCAAATTATGGCGTAATTGATCGCGCAAAATTTGAAGAAATATACCAGCAAAGAGGGGGCTTGCCGTCCGAATTCAAAAACCTTTTTGACGAATCCTTAAACGAGCCCATTGCTCTTACGCAGGACACCGCCGGCGTTTACGTAAATCTTTTATGGGGTCTGGGGCTTTCAAATCGCATGTCAACCAATGAACAAAGCCCTATCAACGGCGATTCCTTATTCAATTTTGCGTCAACCGGAGGATGGACGATCGGTAAAGAGAAAAACGGCGGTTCTTACTTCAATAAGTTTTCCATCGTTGAGTTAACTCCGGCCGAGGAACAATTGGTTACCAAAATAGCTCAAAATACGTACCGGCCTTGCTGCAACAATTCTACTTTTTTTCAGGATTGCAACCACGGTTCGGCCATCTTGGGACTCTTGCAATTGGGAGCAGAACAGGGCTTGAGCGAAGAGGAGTTGTATCGCGAGGCCCTGGCTTTTAACTCTTTCTGGTTCCCCCAACAGTATCTTGAAATGGCCGTCTACTTTAAAGCCGCGCAAGATCTTGACTGGGAAAACGTTGACGCGAAAGTAGCGATGAGCAAAGATTTTTCTTCCGGCAGCGGATGGTTTAATAACGTACACAAATATTTACAGGAAAATAATTTAATACCCAAGCCCCAGGAAGGAGGCGGAGGCTGCGGAGTTTAAAGCAGCGATGTTATGGGACGTAGGGGATTGATTTCGGTAATGAAAAAGGAGCAGTTTTGAATGATGCTCAAAACTGCTCCTTGGCGGTTAGGCGAACGAGCCGTGGGCTCGGAACGCCTCGACCTCGGCAGCGTACAGCGCCTCGTCGTAGGGGGGCTCCTCGCCATCGTTCCCGGTGACGCAGTCCACCGCGAAGTTTACCTGCGGATCGCCCGTGATCTTCGGCCAGTCGCGAAGGCCTCCGATCGACTCAGCCAACTCTCGTAGTTGTTTGGTCGTGAGCTGGCCGCTTGCGATTTCCGACTCGAGGACGCCCCCGACGGCGCTGACGAACTTCCGCAGTTGCCCGGTCGTGAGAGTGTGGATCATCTCAATACACCTCCTTTCAAAAGGTTGACCACACAAGTCCGAACGATTACAGTATAGCATGAACTATATTATTTGTCAATAGCGTGATGTCGGGTTTAAATTGAGCAATTACAAACCATGCAGAGCGATCAAATTTTAAACAAAAAAGAGGAATACGATCAGCAAAAACGGAAAGAGGTTCGGCAGGAGCGCGGCAAGGCGAACATAAAACGGGTTAAGAAATGGAGTATGTGGTTTGTCGCCGCAATGCTTGCGACCGCGGCAATTTTTTACTTTTGGAAAAATAATTTTTTCACTTTTGAAGCGGTCAAGGCGCCCGAAAATAAGCTGATATCGGCAAAAGGAATTCATTGGCATGCCCAGATGACGATTAAAATTCTGGGGCAAACTGTTGACGTTCCGGCCAATCTAGGCATCGGCGTCGTCCATAATCCTATCCATACGCACGACAAAGATGGAATTCTTCACCTAGAGTTTCCGGGGAGAGTTGACGAGAGCGACCTAAAGCTCGTAAATTTATTTGAGCTATGGAACAAAACGTTTAACAAGGATTGCATTTTTGACAAATGTAACGGGCCGGCAGGATCGCTTAAAATGCTGGTCAACGGCCAGCCCGGTTACGATTTTGAAAATCACATAATGCGGGACGGAGACAGAATTGAGATTATTTTTGACGGGCCAAACGAATAACCTCTAGCGAGGGAATGCTATTGCGGGACCATCCTCAGCAAATTGGCTTGGTCCGAGCACTCAACGTATTGAGTGCTCGGCAATTTGCGAGTAGTAGCGAGGTTTCCGCCCCGATATTACAAATCCCTTCGGGATTTGAATACGGGGCAAGAATACGACATTTCGGCTTCCATCGTGGGCATTCTCGCCCCGTACCATGCGAGTGAAGCAAGCATTGGTTCGGGGCTGGAGAAAACTCGCGTGGTACCGCAATAGCATTCCCGAGCGACCGCCAAATTTTAAAAGTATCATTCTGTGATTAAACCCGCGCAGTTCAACGCGCAATTAATAAGCAAAGAAGAAGCAGCGGATGATATTTACCTTTTCCGGTTCACAAAGCCGGAAGGTTTTTATTTTAAAGCGGGACAATTTGTCGTCCTCGCATTGCCTGATTTTGCCGCGGATGAACCCGGCGGCAACCGCAGATATTTTTCAATAGCCTCTCCGCCGCATTTTGATAATATTGAAATTGCGATGAAGAGAGGCGCGAGTCCCTTTAAAAGCCGCCTTGAAGAATTAAGGCCCGGCGAGAGCGCGGAAATCACCGGGCCATACGGCAAGTTTGTTCTATCAGAAAAGACAGACGAACCGGCGGCGTTTTTAGCCGGCGGGATTGGCATTACCCCGTTTCGCAGCATGACTTTAGATGCGCTTTACCAAAAGCAAGCCCGCCGGATTTTTCTTTTTTACTCCAACTATCGGCCGGAAGATGCGGCATTTTTAGACGATTTTATGTCTTTGGCCGCCGGACATAATAATTTTGTTTGCATTCCAACAATGACGCATATGACGCGATCAAAAAAGTTCTGGTCCGGCGAGCAAGAGATGATTAACCGGCAAATGCTGAAAAAATATTTGGCAGGAACGCAGCCCCTTTCTTATTTTATTGCCGGCTCCCCCGGTTTCGTGTCGGCAATACGGGAAATGGTGTTGAGTTGCGGAACGAATCAAGACGATATTCACTTGGAAAGATTTGTAGGATATAATAACTGAAGCGTGAAATTATGCTATACGATGTAATTATTATTGGCGGAGGACCGGCCGGATGCGCGGCGGCGATATACGCGGCCCGTAAAAAATTAAATACTCTTTTATTGACTGACAGCTTTGGCGGCCAATCGGTAGTTTCGTCGGATATTCAAAATTGGATAGGCGAAAAGCATGTTTCCGGCATGGAATTTGCGCAAAAGCTGGAAGGACACGTACGCGAGTTTCAAGACGTGAAAGTAATGATGCCGGAGAAGGCGCTGGCTATCGTTAAAAAAGATTGCAATGCCGATACAGGGATTTGTTATGCTCCGGGAATATACGATTTTGAGGTTAAAACCGATAGGAGCGTATATTATGGGAAAACGGTTATTTTAGCTTCCGGGGCCCGGCGCAAAAAGATTGGCCTAGCCGGAGAGTCGGAGTTTGACGGCAAAGGGGTTTCGTGGTGTTCAACTTGCGATGCGCCAATATTCCAGGACAAAGACGTGGCCGTGGTAGGCGGAGGAAACGCCGGGCTTGAGGCGGCAATTGATCTTTTTCCCTACGCCCGCAAGATTTATCTATTGGAATACTCGGATGCGCTAAAAGGGGATGCCGTGACGCAGGAACTCCTTCGGGCAAATCCAAAAGCGGAGATTATTTTCAACGCCCAGACCCTTGAAATTTACGGAGATAAATTCGTCAAGGGTTTGAAGTACCGCGATCGCGGCTCCGGCAAAGAGGTAAAACTGTCCTGCGAGGGCGTGTTCATTGAAATAGGATCGTTGCCAAATTCGGACATAGTAAAAGATTTGGCGGAACTGGATGAATGGGGACAGGTGGTTATTGATTCAAAATACGGTACAACTTCTTGCCCGGGTCTCTTTGCGGCTGGCGACGCGACAGACGATCCTTTTAAGCAGAATAACATTGCGGCCGGAGACGCGGTTAAAGCGGCGCTCTCGGCCTATAACTATATTATATTTAAAAGGTCGTAATTTTTATCACCTATCTTTAGCGTCATGAATAAAAAATTTATCATCTTAACGGCGGCAATCGTTATAATTCTAGCCGCATCCGCTTATTTTGTTTGGCAGGGCGGCGGCTTCGATTTTACCGCGCCGGAAAATGGAAAACTGCCAACCCGAACGCAGACGACCGAGAAAAACGTTCCTCCGAAAGCTAGCGAAATTACGGTCATAGGCAAAGAGTTTAGTTTCAGCCCCGACTCTTTTACGGTTAAGGGAGGGGAGAGGGTGAGAATTAAATTCATCAATGAGGGCTTCCTTTCGCATAATTTTGTCATACCCGAATTGGGAGTGCAAACAAAAACAATAGCCAAGGGGCAGCAGGACACCGTTGAGTTTATCGCGCCACGAGATACTCAAGTTCTGTCCGCAATTTGTTCGGTGCCCGGCCACAAAGAAGCCGGAATGACGGCTACAATAACAGTAGAATAGATTATTATCCTTAATCCGCATCGGTTATGACCTCATACGCTTTTTTGTTTACAATGGCTGCCATAGGAATTAGCGAGACATCTTATCTGATACGTCAACGCCGCAAAGGGGAAAAGCCCGTATGCGTTTTGGGCGAAGACTGTAATAAGGTTTTGCAAAGCAGGTACAATGCTTTGCTCGGAGTTAAAAACGACGAGGCCGGCTTGGTCTTTTATATAGTAGTCGCTCTTTTGAGCGCCCTTATCGTTATAGGCGCGGGACCGGTAGGGCTTTTTGCAAGCATGGTTGAATTGTTGATTTTGGCCAGCGTTCTCATCTCAATTATTTTGCTATATCTTCAGTGGAAAGTTCTTGCGGCTTGGTGTTTTTGGTGCGTAATGTCGGCATTCACCACTTTAGCGATGGGAGCGGCCGTATTATTTGCCAACTTCATTTTTTAATTTGTATCATTATGAACACGGCATCTATTCATATCTTACGCGTGGGGATAGCAATAACCTTTCTTTGGGTCGGAATTCTTATTTTACAAAATCCAGCAGGATGGGGGGGCATGACGATTTCGTGGATTCTGAATATTCTGCCGCTTCCCATAAAATCGGTGATGATCGGCACGGCGTTTTTAGATATATTTATAGGCGCGTTGCTGTTATTAGATGTTCGTACTTGGATGGCCGCGCTTGCGGGAAGCCTGCACTTGCTGGTCGTGCTTGCGGCGGCGGGCATCAACGCCATTACGGTGCGCGATATCGGGCTTTTGGCCGGCACGTTGTCTTTGCTTATAAACACTCTTCCTTTGCAATATCGTTTTTGGGAAAAGAAATCCATTATCTTAAAATAAGAAAAGTCGCGCAGTGAAAGCCTGCCTGCCGGGCAACTAAATGCTTTAGGCAGAAAAGCACCGTGTCAAATTTCTACTATTCGGAAAGGTCGGGCGCGGGTGCGTAGTTTATTGACGATTCTTAATCTAAGCAACACTTATGATTGAAGTATTTTTTATTCTAGGCAGAATAATCTACGGCGGATATTTTGCGTTAATGTCGGTTAATCACTTCACAAAAACGGCCGGTCTTGCGCAATACGCGGCCTCTAAAAAAGTTCCGATGGCGAAATTGGCCGTGGTCGCCGGCGGATTATTTTTACTGCTCGGGGGCCTCGGCATCGCGCTCGGAGTTTATACGGAGTTAGCAGCTTTTGTGCTGGTAGTTTTTCTGGTTGCCGTATCAGTAGCGATGCATAATTTCTGGGCTGTCGCGGACGCGGGGGCAAAACAGATGGAGATGATTAATTTCATGAAAAACATGGCTTTGGCCGGAGCCGCGCTAATGACTTTGGCTATTCCACAGCCTTGGATGTGGAGCTTGTTGGGTTAGTAATCCATTAAATTTAATAGCCCCGCCTCCGCATGCGGAGGCGGGGCTGTCTTGGCCTTGACAGCCATCTATGGATGAGCCATACTAATCTCAGTGCCGTTTGGCGCATTTTAATTTCAAGATAAAGGTCGCGAAGCATTACATAAATCCTTATAGCGAGCGGAGCCCATCGGGTCTGAGACCCTCAGGTCGTTCAGACTCTGATGAGTCTTCAGATCTTCTAATTCAGAGAATCATCAGATTCGATGAACTCGACGAGGTCGCATGACTCGATATATCCCGCAGGCTATAATTAAATAAATTATACAAACCATGACATCAGAAGAATTTAAGCTTCAAGAAGAGACTCCGGAAGAGATCCCGGAAGAGACTCCCGCTGAAGGCGATGAGGCTGAAACCGGCGAAGGCGGAGACAAAGCAGATTCTCCGAAAGAAGATTCTCCGCAGGAAGAAGCCGGAGATGAGGCTAGTCCCGAACAACCCGCTTTGTAAAGCGGGTTGTTCTTTTTTTGACTGCCGCAATAATTTTGATATGATAAACAAAGGCCCGGGGGCCCGCCTCCTACAATTATTACATCATAAATCATATGCTTTGGAGGCGAGGCTCGCCCCGTTGGGGCGGCCCGCCCAAAATATGAAAAACATAAGAATAGCCATTAATGGTTTTGGCCGCATCGGCCGTTTACTCTTTCGCCATCTGTGGCATAAAGATTGGGTAAAGATTGTTGCCGTAAACGATTTGGGAAGTTTAGAAAATCTGGTCTATCTTCTTAGGTACGATACGGCATACGGCAGATTTGATAAGGATGTGACGATATCCGACAGAACGGAAAACTGGGGAGTGTTGGAAATTGACGGCCGCAAGGTAGAGGTATTTCAGGAAAAAGATCCCAAAAATCTTCCATGGGGCAAGATGGAGGTGGACGTTGTGGTGGAGGCCACCGGAGTTTTTGAGTCGTTTGAGAAATCCAAGGCGCACTTGGAGGCCGGAGCAAAGCGGGTGGTTATTACGGCTCCGGCAAAAGATGAAGACGGGGAACTCGGCCGAACCGTTTTAACTGGCGTGAACGAAAACGATTTAAAACTATGCAAAATATCTTCAAACTCCTCTTGTACCACAAATGCCGCGTCTCCGGTTATCCAGATACTGGGTGAAAACCCCGGCATCAAAAAGGCGGTATTGAGTACGACGCACGGCTACACGTCCAGTCAGAATTTGGTTGACGGCCCCACCCGTGGCAAAGATTTCAGGCGCGGTCGCTCTGCGGCGCAGAATATCGTGCCGTCTTCCACCGGAGCGGCGTTGGCGGTCGCAAGGACGATCAGGGAGCTGGCAGGGAAATTTGACGGCATAGCCATTAGGGTCCCGATCATCACGGGTTCGGTCGCAGACATTACTTTTGTTGCCAAGCGCAAAACTTCCGCAGAGGAGATCAATGATATTTTGGAAAAAGCGGCCGATTTACCAAAATGGCAGGGGATATTAAAAACCACTCGCGATCAAATAGTGTCTTCCGACATTATAGGCGAGCCGTACGGGGCGATCGTTGATTTAAATTTCACGAGAGTTATAGACGGAGACCTCGTAAAAGTGCTTTCGTGGTACGACAACGAGATGGGTTATGTGGCGACGCTGGCAAAGCACCTTGCGGCAATAGCCTCGTTTAATTAGCAAGATGGACTTTAAATATCTGCAAAAACTGGCAAAGCTGGTCCGCTATTACATTTTGATTTCCACCACCGAGGCGGGTTCCGGCCATATGACCTCTTCTTTGTCCGCCGTTGAATTAACGACGGCTCTTTTATTTTCCGGAACTTTTAAATATGACCCTAACGATACTGAAAATCCCAACAACGACCGCCTTATTTTTTCCAAGGGTCACGCCTCGCCTCTTTTGTATTCTTTGTGGGCGGCCGCAGGAAAGATACGTGAGGAAGAAATGCTTGCTTTGCGAAAATTCGGCAGCCCCATGGAAGGCCATCCCAGGCCAGTTTTTAAGTATGCCGAAGCCGCAACCGGTTCTTTGGGTCAGGGCCTGTCTATCGGTTTAGGCATGGCCCTTGCCATCAAAATAGATTCTCCGGGGGTCCGACCCCCGGAGCTTCCGAGGGCGTATGTATTGCTGGGCGATAGCGAAATAGCCGAGGGTTCCTGTTGGGAGGCAATGCAGTTGGCGGCGCATTACAAATTGAAGAACTTGATCGGCATAATTGACGTAAACCGATTGGGACAAAGAGGGGAGACGATGTACGGTCACGACCTCAAAGAATACCAAAAAAAGATTTCTGCTTTCGGATGGGAAACAATTGTTGTCAACGACGGCCACTCTTTTCCTGAAATCACAAACGCTTACCGGGCAGCCGTTAAAAACAAAAGAGGACCCGTTATGATCATAGCGAAAACCATTAAAGGCAAGGGCGTCTCTTTTTTGGAAAATAAAAACGGATGGCACGGTAAGACCCTTTCAAAAGAGGAATTACGGGCGGCACTGAAAGAATTGGGTGAAATTGATAAATCGGCGAGGGGAGAAATAGCAAAGCCGCCGCGAATTATGAATAATGAATTAGGAATAAAAAATAAAAAGCGAAAGGAGGCCCTCATTCCTAATTCAAAATTCCTTATTCCATACAAAATTGGCGATTTGGTCGCGACGAGAAAGGCCTATGGCAATGCGTTAGCGAGGATTTTCCCGCGATTTCCCAACATAGTTGTTCTGGACGCCGAGGTTAAAAATTCAACCTATTCCGAAATTTTTGAGCAAGCGTATCCGGAAAGATTTTTCGAGATGTTTATTGCCGAGCAGAATATGGTCGGCGCGGCCTTGGGTTTGGCAAGGCGCGGCAAGATTCCTTTTGTTTCAACCTTCGCCGCCTTTTTTACAAGGGCTTTTGATCAAATCAGGATGAGCCAGTATTCGGATGCGAATATAAAATTCTGCGGTTCACACTCCGGAGTTTCCATCGGCGAGGATGGACCTTCTCAAATGGGGCTTGAAGATATTGCAATGTTTCGTACGTTGCTCGGTGGCGTCGTGCTGTATCCCGCAGACGCGGTTTCCTGCGAGAAATTAGTTGAAAAAGCGGCGGAGCACAGGGGCTTAGTTTATATTCGTACCAATCGTCCTCAAACGCCGGTAATTTATGATAGCTCCGAAGATTTTCCCATAGGCAAGAGTAAAGTTTTAAGATTCAGCTCGGAAGACAAAGTGACCGTAGTCGCGGCCGGCATTACCGTGTTTGAAGCTCTTGCGGCGCAAGCAGAGCTGCTGAAAGACGAAATTAAAATACGCGTTATTGACTGCTATAGTATTAAGCCTATTGACGAGGCAACCTTGCGCGGGGCGGCTCAAGAAACGCAAGCTATAATTACAGTGGAAGACCATTTTGCCGAAGGCGGATTGGGCGAGGCCGTTAATAGCGCATTGGCCGGAGTTGGATGTCGCCCTCCAATATATTCTCTGGCCGTGAGGAAAATTCCGGGCAGCGGAAAGCCGCAGGAATTATTGGATTATGAAAAAATATCCAAATCGGCTATAATTAAAAAGATAAAAGAAGTCATAAAATGAGGCAAGCTATTTTAGATTTTCCACAGCAATTAATTTGGGAGCCAAAACTGGAGAATGCCGCATCTTTGCCAAGAGCGCGTCGTTTTGTTGTGTCTGGAATGGGCGGATCCCATTTGGCGGCCGACCTTTTAAAGGTTTGGGACCCCGCCTTTGACCTGACGATTCACAAAAATTACGGCTTACCGGCCGCGATTCAAGAGGACTCCGGCGATACTTTGTTTATTGCCAGTTCCTACTCCGGCAACACGGAAGAAACCCTTGATTTTTATGAATCCGCCAGTAAGCAAAAGTTTCCGATTGCGGCCGTCGCGATGGGCGGGAGATTATTGGAGATGGCCCAAAAAGACGGCGTGCCGTATGTGCAGATTCCGGACACCGGCATTAAATCCAGAATGGCATTGGGTTTTTCTTTGAAGGCTTTGTTGAAAGTAATGCGTAAAGACAGGGTCGTTGAAGAGCTTTCCGGCATCGGACAATCGCTGAAGGTCTTGGGGGCCGGCGCTTTTGAAGAAGAAGGGAGAATTTTGGCCGAAGGGCTTGAGGGCTACATCCCGGTTATATACGCTTCGGAAAAAAATTACCCCATTGCCTATAACTGGAAAATAAAATTTAATGAGAGCGGAAAAATTCCCGCATTCTGTAATATGCTTCCCGAGTTGAACCATAATGAAATGGAGGGGTGGAGCGTTAGCGACGCAACGCGTTCTCTTTCGGCCAAATTCCTCTTCATATTTTTACAAGACTCGGAAGATCACCCCTTCATTCAAAAAAGAATGGAAATGCTGAGAAAGCTTCTTCTGGAACGTAAATTTCTGATAAGGTTGCAAGAATTGGACGGAGTTAATGTTTTCCATAAAATCTTTGCCTCGCTTTTGACTGCCGATTGGACGGCGTATTATACCGCAAAGAACTATGGCGCTGACCCGATGGAAACTCCTTTTATAGAAGAATTCAAGAAGCTCATATAGAAAGAAGATAAGTTTGGCTTATTGCGTTTCAGCTTACGCTTACGAGGGTCCGACCCTCGTATGGCTAGGGTGATATGGTGAGAGGAAAAAG
>CAYJUL010000017.1:0-11190 GCA_964373345.1 uncultured Candidatus Saccharibacteria bacterium | reverse complement strand
TGGTTTCAACCAGCCCAAGCGAGTGTCCCTGAAAGCACTTGCCGAGCTTGCTCCCGAGGCACTGGAGATACAAACAACGTTCGCCAGTCTTCATATAAATATACAATAATACAATAAATCCAAAATTGTTTTGAAATCGGCATCCGACCTTTAAATATATTTTGGATTTTACGTTTTGAGCCTTGAATTTCATTGACCGCCTGCGAAATCAACCTCATCATATCCGAAAACTGATCTTCGGGTCTGTAATGATTTTGTTGGCATCCGGCGCGTTTATTTTTTGGCTTGAGAGCGCCAAAGACCGCTTGACTAATTTAAAAAAAGAACAGATTTTCAAAGAGCTTATTCCGCGCGCCGCAGAACCCGTCCATCTTTTGACCCCGAATCTGCCGGAAGCAACAGGCAGTAATTAAAAATATGGCAAAAAACACAGAATCAAAACAAATCAACAAGGAAATAGGCTATATTAAGCCGCGCGAAATCGCGGACGAAATGCGCGAGTCGTATTTGGACTACGCCATGTCCGTAATCGTCGCAAGGGCGCTGCCCGACGTGCGGGACGGTTTAAAACCGGTTCACAGGCGTATTTTATACGCAATGTACGAAGATGGCCTGACGCATGGCGCGAAGTTCAGAAAGTCGGCCACCGTTGTTGGTTCAACTTTGGGACGCTATCATCCCCACGGGGATCAGGCTGTTTATGATTCTTTGGTCAGAATGGGACAGGATTTTTCTTTGAGATATCCCCTGATTGACGCTCAGGGGAATTTTGGCTCCATTGACGGAGATCCCGCGGCAGCGATGCGTTATACCGAGTGCAGACTTTCGCGGATTGGAGAAGAGATGCTGCGCGACATAACTAGAGATACCGTGAATTTTGTTGAGAATTACGATGCTACGCGTAAAGAACCTTTGGTTCTGCCCTCGCCCTTGCCCCAGCTTTTTTTAAACGGGTCTCTGGGCATTGCCGTTGGAATGGCTACAAACATTCCTCCTCATAATCTTTCCGAAACAATTGACGCCTTGATGCATCTTATTGATCATCCAAGGAGCACCACGGAGGATTTGTTTAAATTCATTAAGGGTCCCGATTTTCCAACCGGCGGCTCCATTTACAATCAGCGCGAAATCATTGAAGTCTATTCTCAGGGGAGGGGCCCGATTGTTGTGCGC
This sequence comes from uncultured Candidatus Saccharibacteria bacterium, assembly GCA_964373345.1. GTDB lineage: Bacteria > Patescibacteriota > Minisyncoccia > Minisyncoccales > CAYJUL01 > CAYJUL01. The sequence continues at coordinate 10,017 of CAYJUL010000017.1, read as the reverse complement.
GGAAAGTCGGAAGTCATAGAGGGAGAAAAAGGCAGATCCCAGATTATTATTACCGAAATCCCGTATCAGGTCATAAAATCGTCTCTTATCGAGCGGTTTGCCGCTCTTGTACAGGAAAAAAAGATAGACGGCATTAAAGACATCAGGGATGAATCGGACAAAGACGGCATGCGCATAGTTATTGATCTCCAGCGCGACGCCTATCCGCAAAAAGTGATCAATAGGCTCTATAAGTTTACGGATATGCAGAAGAGCTTTCATCTTAACGTGATCGCGCTGGTGGACGGTATCCAGCCGCAACTCTTATCTTTGCCGGAAATGCTGCGCTATTATTTGGAGCATCGCGAGCGCGTCGTGGTGCGCAGAACCAGGTATGATTTGGAGCGCGCCAAAGAGAGAGAGCATATTTTGGAAGGCTTGCATCAGTGTCTTGCCAAAATTGATGCCGTTATAAAAACAATTAAAACTTCGGCCAACAGGGAGGAAGCGCAAAAAAATCTGATGCGGCGCTTCAGGCTTACAGGGATTCAGGCCAATGCCATTCTTGAGACAAAGCTTTCGGCCCTGGCCCGTCTTGAGCGCCAAAAGATAGAAGAAGAGCTTAAAGAAATTACGGCAAAAATTAAAGAGCTCGCCACTATTTTAAAGAGCCCCGAAAAAGTCAAAGCCGTAATAAAAAAAGAATTCGGCGATCTTAAAGCAAGATACGGCGACGAAAGAAAAACCAAGGTTTTTGCGCAAAAACTCGGAGAAATCGCCGAAGAAGATTTGATCCCGCAGGAAGAAACCTTAATAACTCTTACCCACGGCGGATATGTAAAACGTATTAACCCAAGTTCTTATCGCATGCAGAAACGCGGCGGAAAAGGCATGGTTGGCATGAAGACCGTGGGCGAGGACGTTATAGAGCATTTTGTGACGGCGATGACTCATGATTCTTTGCTCTTTTTCTCGGATTCGGGCAAAGTTTTTTCATGCAAGGCATATGAGATCCCCGAAGGCACGCGGGTTTCCAAGGGCAGAGGACTGCTTAACTTTCTGGAAATATCCCCGCAGGAGAAAATACTTTCTTTAATGCCGTTGGGCAAGGAAGACAAGGCCGAGGGCGCGAAATACATGATGATGATAACCAAAAACGGCATAATCAAAAAAACCGCCCTTCTGGAATTTGAAAACATCAGACGATCGGGTCTTATCGCCATCACTCTTAAAAAATGAGATTTGCTGCGCCGCGTTAGTAAGAGTTCCGGAGGAAACGAGGTGATTGTGGCGACAAAATTGGGACAAAGCATACGCTTTAAAGAAACCGAGATACGATCGATGGGTCGCCCGGCCGCCGGCATCGCCGGAATCAGGCTTAAAAAGGGAGATGAAGTTATCGGCATGGATGTCATAGAAGCGAAGAACTCCGCTTCGCCGGCAGGCGATGAAAAGCCAAAAGCGCAGAATTATTTATTGGTCGTAATGGAGAACGGTTACGGCAAAAGAACGGATATTAAAGAGTATAGATTGCAGGGGAGAGGGGGATCCGGCATCAAAACGGCCGAGACCACTCCTAAGACCGGGCAAGTTATAGCCTCAAAACTTTTATCCGGCGACGAAGAAGATTTGATTGTTGTTTCCAAAAAGGGTCATGTAATCAAAACGCCGATAGCGTCTATTCCCAGACTTGGGCGGGCCACGCAGGGAGTAAGAATTATGCGCGTGGAGACCGGAGACAAGGTGGCTTCGGCAACATGCATTTAGACCCGTGGGATTTGGGTTTGAGCTTCGTCTTTGGTTGTGCTATAATTAGGATAGCGCCCCATGATAAAGAAATTTTTGTACACAATGGCGGCTGGAGTTTAATGGAGCGGTAGCGCTTTTGCCGCAGGAGTGTCTATCCCAAATCCTGTAGAGGCGGGAACATTTGATGCTTTGGTCGGCTCAATAATAAACTTCTTGTTTAACATCGGTCTTGTCGTGGCGCCGATAATGATAATCATAGCCGGGTTTATACTCGGAACCGGCGGCGGAGACCCGAAAGCCTTCCAAAGGGCCAAAGACCTTATTATATATACGGTTGCCGGCCTTTTTCTTATAATGGTGGCCGGCGGACTGATTAACGTCGTAAAAGACTTAGTTACCGATTAAATAACTTAAAGGTCGCGAATTAAAAAATCTCCCGCCTGCGTGGCCGTAGCCACTTCGGACCGCTTCGCCGGAGCTCCAGCGAGGCGAAGGCCCGCAGATAAATTTATACGGGAGAACGAAAAAGCATAAACATTTATGAAGAAATTACTATCTTTAATCGCGCTTACAGGCGTTCTGATGTTTCCTTTCGTTAGTCTGGCCGCAGCAACATCAACACCACTACCCCCTGGTCCGCAGAGCCTAGGTGAGTTCATAGGTCTTTTGGACACAATCGCCAATTGGATTTTTGCGGTTTTGCTTGGCATAGCGGTTGTTTTCATCATATTGGCCGCTTTGCAGTTTGTAATGGCTGGCGGGGATCCCGCTGCAGTGAGTCAAGCCCGCCAGAAGCTGGTTTACGCGGTGATCGGAATCATTGTTGCCGTAGCCTCAAAGGGCATAGTGACGGTAGCGAGCAAGATTCTTTAGCGCTCCGCGTATAATTTTTGTTTTTCCGACAGAGAGGCGCGCTTTTCTATAGGCAGTTGAATACCGTCTTTTGCGAGACGTACGGATTGATTTTGAATTTTAAGCGCATCGCCTAGTTTTTGCAGCTAGGCGTTTGTCTATATAAAGCCCAACGAGTAATTTTTGTATGATTGTATTGCGGTGGAATCCCGCGCCGGAACAAGTTTGGCGCGGGACAAGTTGACAGACATGACCTCGTATTTGTTGTCGGAGTGGCGGAATTGGCAGACGCGCCGGCCCTAGGAGCCGGTGGGGAAACCCGTGAGAGTTCGAATCTCTCCTCCGACACACCTGTTGAAATTATTGTAATGAACTAAAACAGCGCCGCATGCGGCGCTGTTTCTGCGATTGACCATATCTATTCTTCACCCATTTGCTCTACAGATACTCTTTTTTGGTATTTTTTTTCAATTTTAGGAAGGCGGATGGTTAAAACGCCGTGCTCCAGAACCGCATTGATTTTATTGCCGTCAACTTCGGAGGGCAAAATTATTCTGCGCGAAAAGGGCCCCCACCAGCACTCTTGTATTATTGACGCTCCGTCGGCATCGCCGGGTTTATCCCGTCTTCCCTTGATCACCAACATATCTCCTTCAAGAGAAATTTCAAGAGCATCGGTTTTTACCCCGGCCACGGGAGACCGTATGATTAATTCTTTTTCCGTTTCGTAAACGTCAAGCGTAAGTTCGACCTCTACTTCCGGCGCAAGGGATGCGATTTTTTTTCTCGCCGGCGGCAATTTTTCAGGAATGACCTGGTCGGTTTCTTTCTTGGGTTTTCCGCGTTTTTTTGCGGGAGACGTAGAGGTTGTACCTCGTTCTTCCGCGCCGAGGTCAAGTTTTAATTTTTCTAAAAAAGACATACGCGTTAGCTTAAGTTATTTTGCACACGCCCTTCATTGTTTTAGCTTTCTTGAAACACCAAGATATAAACAATGCTAGTCCCATCAGCAAGCCGAGCGGTACGGCAAGTTTCAGTTTTAGGTCGTCAATTTCTATTATAGAAAAATTGAAAAGGCCGTGCAAGGTCGTCGCTACCGCGAGCCCCAAAATTAAAAATACGATTTTGGGCTTTTCGGTGTTAATAGAATACAGAATGATAAAATAGCCCATAACGCCCGAGGCCAAAGCATGTAAAAACGTGGCGCCAACGAATCTTTCCATGGCTAAAATGAGGCCGCTGGGCACCGTAAAACCGTAAAGATACAAAAGATTTTCCAGCGCCGCAAAGCCCAGGGCCGAAACGATCATGTATTCCATTATGTCCACGGGTTCATCTATTTCGGAACTTGTAAGGGCTCCGTATTTGGCCGCAAAATACTTGGCAACTTCTTCCACCAGCGCTACGATAAGGAAAAAATATATTATTGAATATAATAGCGGCGGCATGTTTAATTGCGCCGCCCGGGCCTCCAGCAGCATTTCAATAAGAGCCGCCGGCAGGGCTATGATCGCTCCATAAATAAAAACCCGCAGGATTATTTTTTTTGATTCCGGATGCGCATCTTTGCCCAAATAAAACATCAGCCAGATGAGGCTGGGCGCGAGAGCCAAGAAAATATAAACAGGGTAGGGCATTATTTAATCAGGAATTATGACTTATCGGGGCGGGTTTTCTTTATTTGGGCCATGACTCTATCATGAGACAGGCTTTTTTACTTTTGAGCGGCAATTGCTGATAAATTTCTTCCGTCATAAAGGGCATAAACGGATGCAGAAGCTTTAAGGAAGTCAATAATACATATAATAATATCTTTTGCGTAGCCTCCCTTTCTGTTTGTGATTTGGAATTTGTGATTTGTAATTTCGCTATCTCAATATATTTATCGCAAAAATCGTGCCAGAAAAAACGATAGAGTCCTTGCGCCGCTTTGCCGAATCTATAACTTTCCAAATCATTAGTCGCCGATTTTATTATGACATTCAGGGCCTCCAAAATTTTCTTGTCCGCAATAGTTAAGTTTCGGCTTTTAAGTTGTGGTTTTGACTTTTGACTTTTTAATTTTGAGTTGATGGTTTGTTGCATAACAAATCGTGCTGCGTTGTATATTTTATTGCAAAACTTTTTACCCATTAAAATATTCTCCTCCCCAAATCTTATATCCTGCAATTCCGTAATTTGCCACGCGATGCCGAATCTTGTTGCGTCGGCCCCGTATTTTTCTATAAGCACAAGAGGATCTATTCCGGTGCCAAGAGATTTTGACATTCGTTTGCCTTCGCGGGTAAGCACGGTGGCATGGATGTAAGCCGTATGAAACGGTGCTTTTTTCATAAACTCAAGTCCGGAAAATATCATTCTTGTATCCCAAAGATTAATAATGCCGCGGTCATTCGTAAGGACATCTGTCGGATAGAATTTTTCCAAATCACTTTTGACTTTTGACTTTTGATTTTTCACTTTAGCGGTAGCGCCTGGCCACCCAAGCGCAGCGAAGGGCCACAAAGCGGAGGAGAACCACGTATCTAAAACATCCTCCTCGCCCTCTATTGGTATTCTGTGTCCCCACCATAACTGGCGCGAAATGCACCAATCTCTTATATTTTTCAGCCAGTCAAAATAAACCCTTTCCCAGCGTTTTGGTTTGAATTTTACTTTTCCGGATTTTACCGCATCAATCGCTATTTTGGATAAATGGTTCATCTTTAAAAACCACTGCAGGGACGGAATCAGCTCTATGGTTGTGTCGCAGCGATAGCATTTAGGCACCTGATGGGAGTAATCTTCTATTTTTTCAATTAAACCGGCGCCATCAAGGTCCTTGATAATCCTTTCGCGCGCCTCAAGCGTAGATAGGTTTTGGTAGGGCAGAGGCGCTTCTTTTGTTATGTGCCCTTTTTCATCTATAACTTGCACGCTGCCAAGTTTGTGTTTTTGCCCTATTTCATCATCGGTTAAATCATGAGCCGGAGTTACCTTGACCGCGCCGGTCCCAAATGCGCTGTCGACCAGATGATCTGCAACAATTGGAATTTTCTTTCCCGCCAGCGGCAGGATAACTTTTTGACCGATAAGATTTTTATATCTTTTGTCTTTGGGATTTACCGCCACTGCCGTATCTCCGAGCATCGTCTCGGGTCTCGTGGTCGCGACAACGATATAGTCAGCGTTTAGCGTATAGCGTATAGCGTTTAGTTTTGAATTTTGACCTGTGATTTTGCCTTTTGACCTTTGAGTTTTTAATTTTTCAACGATAGGATATTTGATAAACCACAATTTCCCCAAATCTTCTTTGTATTCCAGCTCCAAGTCCGAAAGAGACGTCTGGCATCTTTTGCACCAGTTTACTACTTTTTTATCTCTGTAAATCCACCCTTTTTTGTAATAATGCTTGAACGCTTTTTCTACGGCCAGAGAATAATCATCGTCCATGGTAAAACGCAGCCGCGACCAGTCACAGCTCGCGCCAAGCTTTTTTAACTGTTCTAAAATCGTATTGCCGTATTTTTCTTTCCATTGCCACATCCGCTCCAAAAACTTTTCTCTGCCCAAATCAAATCGCGTCAGACCTTCTTTTTTAAGTTCTTTTTCTACGGTATTCTGAGCGGCGATGCCGGCGTGATCGGTGCCAGGGAGCCATAGGGTGCGAAATCCCTGCATGCGCTTTGCGCGCACTAAAATATCCGATAGCGTGTATTCAAGCGCATGCCCCATATGCAAAGAGCCGGTTATATTCGGCGGAGCCATAATGATGCTAAATTTTTTTCGGGCAGTTCTTGATAGCTTGTCCGGATTAAAAAAACCGCTTATTTCCCATAGCTTGTAGATTTTTTCTTCAACGTCTTTTGGGTTGTAGGCTTTCGGTTGTTCCATGTAAGCATTTTTATTATATATTTTTTATTGCCTTTTTCCAATAAATCTGTAAAATAAAGAAATCTTGTAAATTTTGTAATAGGCCCCATCGTCTAGTGGTTAGGACAGCGCCCTTTCAAGGCGCAAACACGGGTTCGATCCCCGTTGGGGCCGCTTGACTCGTCCTCGCTAAGCTCGTCACTCGCTCGCGGCAAGCCAAAGGCCTTGACTGTTTTTTTGCAATGTGCAAGACAGAAAGTAGCGCATTAAAATCTTAATATGCGGAGGCGAGAGCAATGTCCCGGAATGATTCAGTTCTGCCAAAATGGTTTACCGCTTTGCGCCAGCAATACCTGGACGGCCAGCTGCACTCGTTCGTCGTTTACGGAAACGTATGGGACGATTTTGTGTCCAAGGGTCAGCTGGAAAGAATATACGATGTTTTAGCCAAAGAACCACCCTTTGCGGCCGCCGCCATAGTTGCTTATTTCAACACCACCACCGGACTTAGATTTGCGGACGATAATGCGGAAGAACCTTTGATGGAGGCTTTGTTTTTGGAGTTAGACATCACAACCGAGACGGATTTCACAGTATACAAGCGCAATTTTGCCAGAGTGCTGGACTGGGTTGATGAGCTTTTGCGCATAGGATGGCAGAATCCAATATTGCGCACAGATCGAGCGCCAAAGCTGCTTGAGGGCATCCAAGAGAAGGTCGGCGCAAACCAAAAAGAGGGCGGTAAAACGCCTTTTGCCGTGGTGATTTTTGAATACGTAGAAACTATGGTTCCTCCGGATTCCGCGTCTTCTAGCGCCGCCCTGGACAGAAAGGCCCTTGTCAGCTTTCAGTGGTGGGCCCAGGAAAGAATCATTAACCAAAACGGAAACGTTGTAATTTACATAAGCGAAGCCCTTAACAGTATTGCTCCGGAGCTTCGCGACGAGACGCGGGGTTTTTATCCTCTAAAAGTTAACTTTCCGGACGAAGACGACTTGAGCGGAGCCATAGCAATTCTTAGAAACGAATTTCCGGCCAAAGAAGGCGATGTCCAGAGTGGTTCTCTGGCGCAGCTGGCCAAGGGTTTGTCTCTGGTAGGCCTAAAGAATATTTTAAGCACCGCCCACTATAGCGCCGATCTTCTTTCTGCGGATATGGTTTTTCGTAAAAAGGCCAAACTTATTCAAGAGATGACGGGAGGCCTCTTGCGTATTCGCCACTCGCCATGGACTTACGAGACCATCGGCGGGCTTGATCACATCGTCAGCTACTTTAGACAAGTGGTTGCCAGCATGAAGGCGGGCGATTTCATGGCCGTGCCTTCGGGGATTTTGCTTATGGGAGCTCCGGGCACCGGCAAGACGGTTGCGGCCGAAGCTACGGCTCATGAAGCCGGTCTTCCTTTCGCCGAGTTCGGCAGCACAAGAGACCCTTATGTTGGAATGTCCGAAAGAAATATGGAGCTGTCGCTGGAAATCCTTAGGGCTAACGCGCCGGTAATAGTATTTCAGGATGAAATTGATAATTTCTTTTTGCGCCGCGGGTCCGTATGGCACGGCGACAGCGGAGTTTCGGCTAGACTTACCGGCATGCTGATGGAATTTCTTTCGGACAGCACTTTAAGAGGCAAGGTCTTATGGATTGGCGCGACAAACCGTCCGGATCTTTTGGATACTGCTCTTATCCGCTCAGGAAGATTTGACGATAAAATTCCGTTTTTCATTCCAACGGCCAAGGAGAGGGTTGGTATCATCACGGCTCTTCTTCACAAGCAGTGTCTCAGGGCCCAAGAACATAATCAGCAATTCCGTTACGAACTTAGCGAAGATGAAATCCGCAAGATGGCTGATATGTTTGACTTTTGGGTAAAAGACGGGGAACTGGTGGCCGGTCCCCCTCCCGAAAAAAGGACGACAATAGAAAAGATTCCGCTTACGGGAGCTGAAATAGAGGTTGTCATTGAACGCGCTGATGCCCGGGCGCGCCGCACGGAAGATTGCATTGTTCGTTTTGAGCACCTCGAATATGTTATTCAGCGCTTCCTTCCCACCAGAAACGTTAAAGAATATCTTGAGATGGATAAGCTGGCCTTGTTGCACGCAGACAACCTTGATCTTATACCCGAACACTTGCAAAAACGGGCTCGCCAGCTGAGGCTTGAAGAATCTGAACGCGGAGAATACGGGGCGAGTCCCCGAAGCCTAATGTAACTTGCAAAATATGTTGATTATGGTAAGGTATTCATACCTTACCATTTTTATTTCGGTAGGGCGGCCCTTTGCCAACCGAATAAGGAGGGATATTAATGAAGGCGAGCGTTGTTTTTATTGAAGGCAGATCATATTCAGAGGAAGAACTGAATAAAATAAGACCCTTTGAACATATTTTGCAATATTTCGCGGGACTTCATCGCGTAAGGCTTGAGGTGGATGCTCCTCACGGAAAAGCAATCGCGCCCTCGGCCGGCAAGCCAAATGTAGTATGCGTTCATTTCTTCAGCCATCCTGATGACGAAGAGTTTTCTGCGGTCATTTCCGCCGGAAAAATATACGGTTTTGATCTTCCGAATTTCGCGGGAGACAAAAAAACCCAGCAAGGGTTTGAGTTCATGGACGTAAACGATGCGGCATCGCTATTGAGGACCACTCAACGTGGGTTTGCATCGCACCGCGTCCCTTTAATCACTCAAGACAGAAACTACCAAGTAGCCAGCCTGATGGGTCAAGACATTTATATACGTTTTGACATCGCGCACCGCCGCTGGCTCGGAGACGAATTTGTTCTGTTGAGAATACTGTCTTGGGCCTTCAGCGCCATGTTTCCCGGTAAAACCCACAGCTCAAAATCAGCATTTGCGAGGACCTTGCGAAGACAAAAGGCTCGCCAGCTTGTTTCCGAAGATTTTGATGTTCGTCTAAAGACGAGCTTAATTGTGCCCATACGTAATGAGTTAGTAAGCATTGAAAAGGGTTTGGATAAAACAGAAGACGAGTATATGGTATTAGCTACGTTTTATCTTCGGAGTGCTTCCGAGAGAGAAAACATTGAACGCCTGTTAAGCCTTGTTAACTTTAGCGACACCGATCTTGGCCAGGAATTTGATCAGATCCTTGCAATGGATAAAGTGCTTGGCATTGAAGTTAAGAGCGGCGAATCCGCGATCTATGTTTATACACAACCTCTTAGGTTGGAGATGCATTCCGCCCGACCCTTCGTAGGGCAGTACAAGATTGGCATTCTTGCTGCCCAAGATCAAAGACTATCCGTGATCGTTAAAAACTGGGGCTGGAGAGGGCCGGCTTTACACCCTCATTCCAGACTGGAAACGCCAATTTCCGAGACCCCATGTTGGGGCGGAGTTATTGGCGGCCCAATGGCAAAAGCTTTGGCAGATTACGACAACAAAAGTATCGTACATTTAGCCTTGGCTTTTCTTGAACTTCATGATGTTCGATTCGCGGTAGCAGTGCGTCCCGGCAGGTGGCTTGGGGAAGAGCCTCCGGAGCTTCCTTCTTTCTTCCCGGACGGCGACGCGCGCGACGCGCGCGTCGCGTACATTGCACTTGTGGGGATGGTGAAAAGTTC
>CAYJUL010000016.1:0-12147 GCA_964373345.1 uncultured Candidatus Saccharibacteria bacterium | reverse complement strand
GGGTTTGCCGCTGATAATGCATTGCCGTATGGCCCACGACGATTTACTGGAGATTATGGCGGAGCATAAGGCGGAACAATTGAAGGGAACGGCGCATTGTTTTACGGGAACCTGGCCGCATGCCGAAAAATTTTTAGCAATGGGCCTTTACCTTGGTTTTAACGCCCTTATTTTTAAGTTGCGCCTTGACGACATTATAGAAAAAACCCCACTGGATAGGATGCTGATTGAAACGGATTCGCCGGATTTGACTCCGCCAGTGCCAGGTCTTGCTCTCCGCAACGAGCCGGTTAACGTTAAATATATTGCGCAAAGAATAGCCGAAATCAAAAATATGGCGCCGGAGACAATAGAAGATGCGACCGCCGACAACGCCCGAAAATTGTTCAATATTTAATTTAAAAAAGCGCCGGCATGCCGGCGCTCTCACGTATCGTATTCTAGTATATTGGGCGTCGCATTTCTTCGCGCCACGCATCCCATTTTGTTTTTGGGGGCTCTACGGGTTTGTCCCATTTTCTTAACCATTTTCGCAATTTTTCGTCGTCTTTCGCCACGGCTTCGTTATTCAACCTCTGCCAGCAATTGCCGCACGCTATGGCAAGGCACGCCCAGATGTGTCCAAATGCCCATGTTAATTCCTGCTCTAATGCGCCTTCCATTGCGGCGCGTTTTTGTTTATCGGCCTTGGCATATTGCGAAGCTAACTCTCTGGCCCGGCCATGTTCTAAAAGGTCTTCTGGAGAAATATCCATTTTTATACCTCCTTATAAAGTATAGATTTTTTACGCTATCAAAAATCCCGCGGTCTGTCAATACGTTATAATTCAATAGCTCCGCAAGTCTTTGGTATAAAATGGCTCGTGTGGCCCGAAGCAGTTTTTGTGCTAAATTAAATAATGAAGAATAGACACTAATTTTCTGCTGGGCATGTCAGTATATAACCACCAATCTATAGAGAAAAAATGGCAGAAGTGTTGGCATAAAAAAGGCCTATATGAACCCGACCTCGCGAAGGCCGGCCGACCCTTTTATAACTTGATGATGTTTCCGTATCCCTCAGCCGAGGGCCTACATGTTGGCAACATGTACGCCTTTACGGGGGCGGACATATACGGGCGCTTTAAAAGGATGCGGGGTTATGATGTTTTTGAGCCGATAGGGCTGGATGGTTTTGGCATACATTCCGAAAACTATGCTCTTAAAATCGGCAGGCATCCTGCAGATCAGGCCAAAATTTCGGAAAAAAGATTTTATCAGCAGCTTGAAATGATCGGCAACGGTTTTGCCTGGAATGAAAAATTGGAAACTTACGATCCGGATTATTATCGGTGGACGCAATGGATTTTTGTGCAGATGTTCAGGCGCGGTTTGGCTTATCGCAAAAAGGCTTTGGTTAATTGGTGTCCGGGATGCAAAACGGTATTGGCAGACGAACAGGTTGCCGGCGGAAAATGCGAACGCTGTGATTCTTTGGTTGCAAGGCGCGAATTTGAACAATGGTTTTTCAAAATTACATAATATGCGGAAAGATTGCTTCTTAATTTGGACAAAATTGATTGGCCCGAACGAATTAAGATCGCGCAGAGAAATTGGATAGGAAAAAGCGAAGGCGCCCTCATAAACTTCCCAATTCATAATTCAAAATTCCAAATCCCTGTTTTTACTACGAGACCCGACACTCTTTTCGGCGCGACTTATCTTGTATTGGCGCCGGAACACGAAATGATCCCAAGTCTTAAACCTCAAATTCTAAATCTGCGAGAGGTTGAGGAATATATCCAAAAAGCCAAGTCTAAACCCCAAGAAGAAAGGATTGTTGAGGGCAAAGAAAAAACCGGAGTTGAGTTAAAAGGCGTCGGGGTCATAAATCCCGCAACCAAAAGAGAAGTTCCAATCTGGGTGGCTGATTATGTGTTGGGAGCAGTTGGAACGGGGGCAATTATGGCCGTGCCGGCGCATGACAGACGCGATTTTGAATTCGCGCAAAAATACAATCTTCCCACGAAAATAGTTGTTTGCCCCAACTATCCGGAGAAAACTTGTCCCGTTTTGACCGAGGCTTATGAAAGAGGAGGGCATCTTGTTGACTCGGGACAATTTGATGGCATGCCTTCCGAAAAAGCTAAAGATGAAATTACAAAATTTGTTGGCGGGCAAAAGCAGGTTCATTATCGTCTGCGCGACTGGCTGATTTCCCGTCAGCGTTATTGGGGGCCGCCGATACCTATGATTTTTTGCGAAAAATGCGTCTCTCTAAATAAGGGTGAAATGGCGCGTATGCCCGGATGGTATAGCGTTTCAGAGAAAGACTTACCGGTGAGACTTCCTTACGTTAAAAATTTTAGGCCAACCGGAACGGAAAAATCGCCGCTTGCCGCGATCGGAAAATTTCATAAAGTTCGCTGTCCCGGATGCAAAACAATGGCACGGCGCGAGACGGATGTTTCGGATACGTTTTTGGATTCGGCATGGTATTATCTTCGTTATCCTTCCTGCCGGGAAAAAAACCGTCCATGGAATGCCGGCATAACCAAAAAATGGTTTCCGGCGGATATGTATATTGGGGGAGCAGAACATGCGGTGTTGCATCTTCTTTATGTTCGTTTTCTTGCCATGGCGTTGCATGATATGGGTATTTTAGATTTTTCCGCCAAAGGCGGATCCGCCTCCGGCGGAGAGGAACCTTTTAAAAAATTCCGCGCCCATGGGCTTTTAATAAGAGATGGAGCCAAAATGTCAAAGTCGCGCGGCAATGTCATTAATCCGGACGAATACATCAAAAAATATGGGGCCGATGCCTTACGAATGTGTTTGATGTTTCTGGGGCCTTTTGAGCGGGGGGGGGATTTCAGGGATGCGGGCATAAGAGGCATTACGAGATTTCTTGATAGGGCTTGGATATTGTGTTCATCGACGCATGGCAAACTCCGTACGGATAAACGAATCCGTAAAGTCGTAAAAGATCCATTAATCGTTGATAGATTACTTAACAGAACCGTTAAAAAAGTTACCGAGGATATTGAAAATTTGCAGTATAATACTGCTATTTCGGCATTGATGATATTGCTGAATAATTTTGAAGAAAACGCAGCAACCATCACTCAAAAACATATTGAAGTTTTTCTTAAGCTTTTGGCTCCGTTTGCGCCCCACATAACCGAAGAATTGTGGCATGTTGCGGATCGCAAAAACAGCATTCACGGAGAGCCCTGGCCCAACTACAATCCGAAATTGATCACAGAAGAAACCATAACCCTGGTCATTCAAATTAACGGCAAGACGCGTTCTACCCTTCAAGCGCGGCAGGGACTTTCCGAGGTAGAATTTAAAGAGATGGCGGTAAGCGCGCCGCTGGTTAAAAAATGGCTGGAAGGAAAAACAATCAGGAAAGTTATTTTTGTGCCGGATCGCTTAATAAATTTCGTAGCCTAGCCCGCCTTTTCACTTTTCAATAAAAGTGCTATCGTTGCTAAGCTATATTTATGTGCGGCATAGTTGGCTATATCGGCAAAAATAAAGACGTTTCTTTGGGCCTTGAGGCCCTGAAACGCTTGGAATATCGGGGCTACGATTCGGCGGGACTCGCCGTTTTTAATGCGGATACAAAAAAGATAGAGACGTTGAAAGCCGTGGGCCGAATTAAAAATCTAGAAGAAAAATTTAGCCGGTCTGGACTTAAAGGTTGCCCCTTTATTTTACATACCCGTTGGGCCACTCACGGCGTCGTATCCGAGCCGAATGCCCACCCTCATCACGACTGCAAAGAAAATATTTATCTTGCGCATAACGGCATTATTGAAAACTTCAAATCTTTAAAGAGCAACCTTGAAAACGAAGGACACAAATTTTATTCGGAGACCGATACAGAAACCATCTGTCATCTTATCGAAAAATTTTTCTCCGGTAATCTGGAAGAAGCGGTAAGAAACGCCCTTAAATTTATAGAGGGTACGTACGCTCTTGCCGTTATCTCCAGAGACGATCCCGCAAAGCTGGTTATAGCTCGTAGGTCCGCTCCGCTTTTGATCGGTCTTGGGGAAGGCGAATTTATCGCGGCCTCGGATCCTTCGGCGGTCATAACCCATACCAAGAAAGTAATATATCTTGAAGACAACGAAATGGCTGTTTTAACATCCTCCGGCTTCAAGATTTCCACTCTAGACCGGCAGGAAGTGCAGAGATCCTCTTTAGAGCTGGATTGGTCTTGGGAAAAGGCTTCCAAGGGAGGTTTTCCCCACTACATGCTGAAAGAAATACATGAGGCGCCCGAGGTGATAGAAAACGCCATAAGGGGTCGTCTTGTTGACAAAGAGGGTGCGGTTAAATTGGGAGGCTTGGAAGGCTTAACGGATCAACTCGCAAAAGTTAAGCGTATTATCATTTCCGCTTCGGGATCCTCTTATTTTACTTCAATGGTTGGAGAATATATGCTTGAGGAATACGCTGGTCTCCCGGTGGATGTGGAATATTCAGCCGAATTAAGATACAGAAAGCCGGTTTTAGATCAAAACACTCTTTTGATTACCGTATCGCAATCCGGCGAAACGGCGGACGCTCTCGCGGCCCTACACGAGATAAAAAGAAAAAATATTTTATGCCTAGGGATGGTTAACGTCGTCGGTTCATCCATAGCCAGGGATTCAGACGCCGGAATTTATAATCACGCGGGTCCTGAAATAGGCGTGGCCACGACCAAGAATTTTTTATCGCAGCTGACGGTATTTGCGCTTTTAACATTGTTTTTTGGCCGGCAAAGAAACATGCCGCAACATACGGGTGAGGGGCTTATAAAAGAATTAGGGGAGTTGCCCCGAAAAGCAAGAGCGGTTTTATCCTTGGTTCCAAAAATAGAAAAAATTGCCAAAAAATATAAAGATTACAACGACTTTTTATACATAGGCCGTAAATATAGTTTGCCCATCGCTCTTGAGGGCGCGCTTAAACTCAAAGAAATATCTTATGTGCATGCCGAGGGTTATGGCGCCGGCGAAATGAAGCATGGACCTATCGCCTTAATTGACGAAAACTTTCCTACCTTCGCCATAGCTCCACTGGATAGCGTTTATGAAAAAACGATCTCCAATATTATGGAAATTAAGGCCCGCAAAGGCAAGATTATTGTTTTAACCACGGAGGGTAACGAGGAAATTCAAAAATTGACTGATGATGTTATTTATATTCCCAAAACCCTTGAAATGTTAACCCCGATTTTAAGCGTAATTCCTTTGCAGCTTTTCGCTTACTATATCGGAGTCGGCCGCGGATGCGACGTGGATAAGCCCCGCAATTTAGCGAAAAGCGTTACCGTTGAATAAAAAAGACGCCGCGATGGCGCGGCGTCACTTTCTACTTTTGGCCTGCTCCTTGATCAGCTGACCAACAAATAAATCTATTTCTTCTGCTTTGGTTCGAGGCGGGCGTTCCTGTACGTTCGGAAACGAGAGCCCAGGGTCAAACCAGTTGATTACCGGAGGTTCATTATTAAAAGATTTGGTTGCGCCGCAGTATTTGCAAGTTCCGCAAGATTGCGGCAGAGTGTGCGGTTCAATGATCCAGTGGTGATTTTTGCCCGAGGAGCATTTCTGCACCGACCCCATTACTCGTCATTCACCCCCTTTTAAAAAGCTGATATGATACTAACAAATATAATGTTCAATGTCAAGCAAATCGCATAATAAAAAAGTAGTTGTTGTTGGCGGCGGCACGGGAACCTTTACGGTTTTGTCCGGGCTCAAAGAATATCCGGACGTTAATCTGACAGCCGTTGTTTCTATGGCAGACGATGGCGGTTCAACCGGCATATTAAGACAAGAGCGCGGTATCCTTCCGCCGGGTTCTTTGCGGCCGGCCCTCGCCGCTCTTTTGCGTTCTAGAAAAAAGACAGACGCCTTTAATTTCAGATTTACAGAGGGAACATTTAAGGGCCATGCGGCCGGAAACATGCTTATCTACTTGCTTTCAAGAATATACGGAGATCCGGAAAAAGCCCTTGAGGAGACAGAGAGAATACTGGGTGTGCGGGGAGAGGTTTTGCCTTCTACGCTCGGCAGCGCCAGATTGTTTGCGAAACTGGAAGACAAAAGCGTGATTGAGGGAGAGACTAATATTGATGTTCCAAAACATGACGGCAGGCTTCGTATAGTAGACGTATGGCTTAAGCCGCGTTGCTCCGCAAATCCCAAGGCTCTCAAAGCCATAGCCGGGGCAGATTTAATAGTAATTGGGCCGGGCGATCTTTTCTCAAGTATCGTGCCCAACTTCTTGGTTGATGGCGTTTCGGAGGCAATCCGCGTAAGTCCCGCCAAGAAAGCATATGTATGCAATTTAATGACAAAGTTTGGAGAAACGCATGGTTTTGCCGCCAAAGATTTTGTGGAAACGGTGGAAAAGTACATTGGAGAAAAAACCATTGACATATTAATACTCAACACCCAAAGGCCGTTTCGCAGCCGTATTGCCCAGTACGAGAAAGAAGGCGCGCAGTTTGTAGAATGGAAAAGAAAAGATTCCGCTTCCAAAAAATTTCGTATCGTCTCCGGAAACTATTTACGCATGAAGGGCTTTATTCGTCACGACCCGGATAAGTTAGCCAAGATATTGGTTGAGTTATGAAAAATATTCCAGCCGTAATTTTAGCCGCCGGACAATCTTCGCGTTTTTGGCCGTTAAATTCGCAACATAAATCCCTTATAAAACTAATGGGCCGGCCTTTGATTTGGTATACCCTTGAGAGTCTTAAGAAAGCCGGTTTTAAAAATATTATTATCATTCAGGGAGCCGGCAGAGACGTAGAGCTGGCTTTGAAAGATTATCCATTTTCCGCCGCGCAGATAAAATATGTGCCCCAAAAACAACCAAAGGGCATGGGTGATGCTCTGTGGCAGGCGAGAAGTTTATTGAAGGGACCATTTTTTGTGTTAAACGCCGAACGGGTTGATTCCGGCGATATAATTTCGGCAATCAAAACACAGAACCACAGACCGTTCTATGGCCCTGTCTTGGTCGGGCAAAAAACGCAAACCCCGGAGCTTTACGGAATAATGAGATTGCAGGGCATGCGGTTTTTAGGTGTTGCGGAGAAGCCCCTAAAAAATAAGGCGCCTTCCGATGTTAAAATAGTCGGGATATATTTATTGAAGCCGGATTTCTTCCGATTTTATTCTAAAACGAAAAAAGCGATGTATGATTTTGAGGATACGCTTACTCTGTACGCAAAAGCCCGCGAAGTGCGAGTCGCGATGCTGAATAAAAAAGAAGAGAATACGCCGTCTCTGAAATATCCCTGGCATCTTTTCGGAATGACCGAGTATATTCTAAAAAAATTTTTAGACTCGTATGTTGCTAAAACGGCATCGGTCGCCCGCAACGCCGTCATTAAAGGAAGGGTTCACATAGGTAAGAATACCAAAATTTTTGAAAATGCAGTTATAAGCGGTCCGTGTTATATTGGCGATAATTGCGTTGTCGGCAATAACGCTTTGGTCAGGGAATATACTAACTTGGAAAACGGATCAATAGTCGGGGCCAATGCCGAGGCGGCGCGCACTATTTTTCAAGAAAACGTTCATTGCCATTCGGGCTTCTTCGGAGATTCGGTTTTTGATAAAAATTGCAGGATTGGCGCCGGAGCAATAACGGCTAATGTCAGATTCGGCAGAGAAGAGGTCGCCGTTAACATTAAGAGCGCCAGGGTTAAAACCGGCCTTACTTCTTTAGGAGCTATTGTGGGCGCCAATACGCATATAGGAGTTAACGCCAGCCTAATGCCCGGAGTTTTAGTGGGCTCAAACTCAATTGTGGGCCCAGGCTCTTTGGTAAATGAAGTAGTTCCAAACGACACCATTTTTTATTCGCAATTTAAAAACCACCAAAAGAAAAGGAGGTAAGCGGTGAGACCATGCATGCGTTGCGGCAAGAAGATTGCCGAAAGAGGCATTGGTAATCGGATTAAAATTGTCGGAAAAGAGGGATACCGCTCGTGGATTTTTCGGCATATCAAACAGTTGTTCTCTTTGATAGCGCACGGATTTATAAAACCGCAAACAGAGGGATTTATAGAGTTTTGCGACGGTTGTTTTGAAGAATTTAAGCTTGTTTTTTCCGGTTGGATGCTGGATGCGTATTACAAAGAAAGAGGTACGGAAGTATTTTAATTCAAAGTAAGCGGCGAATCGCGCGATTCGCCGCTTTTTTCAAAAGCAAGGGACAGATGTAGTATAATAGAATATATGGAAAAGACATTTTTTGTCATCGGTGTTGATGGCGGAGGCACCGCTACGACCGTTGCCTTGGCGGATTTTTCGGGTCGTATGGTCAAGAAATTTTCCGGCGGTCCATCCAACTCCACAAAAATTGGCATGACGCAAGCCATTTCTAATCTAGGAGTTTGTCTCATGAAAACCGTAAGCAGCGTTCCAAAAAACAGGATTGCATTGGTGTATATAGCATTGGCAGGATCTTTAGAGCGGGATGTGGCCAAAAGAAAACTTATTAAAAATTTGCTTCTGGAACGATTCCCCGCCCTTTATTCGTTAAGAGATAAAATTATCATTGAGGGCGACCAAAAAGCGGCTTTCAGGTCCGGTACGGATGCGAGAGATGGAGTAGTGCTTATTGCGGGCACGGGCTCTATTGCCATGGGTTGGCGAGGGAAAAAAGAAGCCATTGCCGGCGGTTGGGATTATATTATGGGAGATCAGGGCTCTGCTTTTCGGATAGGCCAAAGAGCTTTACATTTTGTTTGCAAACAATTGGACGGAAGAAGTCCAGACACAGGCCTTTTGAGGCGGATGATTTTTACAGAATTTAAAATAAAGCAAGATACAGATTTAATAAAAAAAATATACGGTCCGGGTTTGGTGGAAAGAGTTGCGTCAATCGCTTCCGTGGTTGATGCGGCAGCCCAAAAAAAAGACGCGATCGCCGGGAAAATACTTATTTCCGCCGGCGAGGAAATGGCTTTGGCGGCTCTTGCCGTTATCAAAAAATTGAGTTTTGGCAAAACCAGAGTCCCAATAGTCTTAGCCGGCGGAGTTTTTAGGGCAAAAATATTTTCCGATGAAGTTAAGCGTAAAATTAAACAAAAACTCCCGGCGGCTTATTTTATTTCTCCGGGTCAGCCTTCGGTCGTCGGCGCAGTTAAACTGGCAGCCGAAAACGCGGTCAGCCCCAGATGGCGGATGGCAGCACTGCGGAGGCCGTTGCCACATCTCGGCGAAAAAAAGACGCGGAGAAAGAGGCCGAGATGTTAGTCTCGGCACAGCTGACGTAAGATCAATGGCCCTGGTTTTCCCGGGGCTTTTTCGTTGCGTAGATTTAAGATAGAGTTAAAAGATGAAAGTGATTAAAATTAATGAGAGAAAAATAGATATCAAAAAGCTTGCTGCCGTGGCGGCTTTGGCGCGGCGGGGGAAAGTTATTATTTTTCCAACAGACACGGTTTATATTCCTTTGGCCGACGCGACCAACAAAAAAGCGGTGGAAAAAGTTTTTTTGATAAAAAAGCGCAGCGCCCAAAAATCTATACCAATTTTTGTGAAAGATATTATTATGGCAAAGAGGTTAGCTAAGATAGACAAAAAAGCTGAAGCATTCTTGACATCGGTTTGGCCGGGCAGAATCACGGCGGTTTTACCGCGGAAAAAATCCGGTCTTAAGATATATGGAGTTGGCAGGGAAAGCATTGCTCTCAGAGTCCCCAATTATAAACCGATAAATTTCTTGCTTAAGAAACTTAACAGGCCGCTGGTTGGCACCTCAGCTAACATTTCTGGCCAACCGGCATCCGGCAGTTTATCTGAAGTTTTGAGGCAGTTAAAAAGCGAAGCGCAGGAGCCCGATTTGGCCGTGGATGGCGGAAAGCTTTCCGGCCGCCCATCAACAGTGGTTGACCTTACCGTTTCGCCCCCTAAAATATTAAGATATTAGCTAAACCATGAAGATTCTAGGTATTGAAACATCTTGCGACGAAACAGCCGTGGCCGTGGTACAGGCAGAGAACAACAGGTTTAGAGTTTTATCTAACGTTGTCTCTTCGCAGGTTGCGGTTCATAACCAATGGGGCGGCGTGGTCCCCAATCTTGCAAAAAGAGAGCATCAGAGAAATTTGGTTTTAGTTTTGCGGGAATCCCTGCGGGAGGCGGGTCTGCTGCGACAACAAAGAGTCCCAATTAAGACCCCGCAATTTAAGGTTAAAATTAAGAGCTTGGGCGAAATATTGGCAAGAGAGCGTCTGCTTTATCTGCGTCTGAGGGTATTTCTGGAAAAATACCAAAAACCGGATATAAACCTGATTAGCGTAACTCAGGGACTCGGGCTTGAACCGGCTTTATGGGTCGGTATTAACTTTGCTAAGGCCCTTTCTTTTTTTTGGCAGAAACCCGTGCTGCCCATAAATCATATAGAAGCCCATTTGCTGGTTAATTTTTTGCACAATGATATTGGCAAGGCAAAATATCCCGCTGTCTGCCTTACTGTTTCTGGCGGTCACACCATGATTGTGTTAATGCGGGACCTTGGCGCCTACACTTTAATTGGCGAGACGCGGGACGATTCGGCCGGTGAATGTTTTGATAAGACGGCGCGCCTTTTGGGTTTAGGGTACCCTGGCGGGCCGGCCGTTGCCAGGGCGGCTAAGCGACCTTTGGCAAAATACAAAACCCAAATAAAATTGCCAAGACCCATGATCAACACAAAAGAAAACGATTTTAGTTTTTCCGGACTCAAAACGGCTGTTTTGTATCATTACCAAGCCCAGCCGCCGAACGTTAGGAAGTCAAAAAATTACGTTTCAGCCATGGCAGCCGAAATACAGCAGGCCATTATTGATGTTTTGATTCAAAAAACAGTAAGAGCCGCCAAAGAGCATAGGGCCAAGACAGTAATGCTTGGCGGAGGAGTAGCCGCTAACGAGCAACTGCGAGAGCAACTAAAACAAAAATTGGAAAAAGAATTGCCGCAAGTTAGTTATTTTGCTCCGGAACCTAAGCTGTGCACGGATAATGGAGTTATGGCGGCCATAGCGGGGTATTTTGCCCGGCAGAGAGGAGAAAGCAAGGAATGGACTGAAATTTCGGCTCAAGGTAATCTAAAAATATGATAGCCGATAGTTATATCTTTAATTTAATTAACGAGTGGGCCGGCGCTCATCGGTGGTTAGATGTTTTGGGTACATTTTTTGCCGAACGACTTGAATATTTTTTGATTGCGGCCCTGTTTTTATTTTTGGCAAAGAACTTCAAAAAGTATTGGCCGATGGTTTGGCGAGCATTCGCGGCCGCCGTATTATCGCGTTTTGTCGTAACGGAAATAGTGCGGTTCTTGTGGGCAAGGCCAAGGCCGTTTATTGCCGGGGATGTGAATTTACTGATAGATCATCCCGACAGCGCTTCTTTTCCTTCGGGACACGCTTCTTTTTACTTTGCGCTGGCAACGGTCGTATTTTTATACAACAAAAAAGCCGGCGTTTTATTTTTAATCGCCAGCCTCTTAATTACGATTTCCCGCGTTTTTGTCGGCGTTCATTGGCCTTCGGATATTTTAGCCGGAGCGGTTGTGGGAATGTTCTGCGGGTGGTTAATGGTTTGTTTCCCCAATAAATTTAGAAAAAAGTAGCTTTCCACGGCCATATTGCATATATAAAAAACAAAAGCGGGCAAGGCCCGCTTTTTGCCAGAAGAAGAAATAGAAGATGGCGAAGGGTACTAACAACAGTCAGTGCTTTCGCACAAAAACCAATGAAGCTTAGCAGCGGATAATTTCCGCGTTGATAGTTTAAGACCATTGTCTACTACCTTCGCCTTCCGAGCCTCTCCCAGACATTCGGTTTCGTCCTACCAAGAACATATACGATATGAGTTTTCCCGTTGACTATTTTTGTAAATGCGCTAACGACAACTGTCCACTCGTCGCCCCCCAGAAGCCTGTTCACGAGGTCTTTCCCCTGGACTTCCTTAACCTCATACACGGTATCTCTAAGCCTTGCCATATCGTCTTCCTTTCAAGGAACGGGTTGATTCAATCTCGGCTTTCGCCCAGATCTCACTCAAATATGGCATATTATACCACACAGGTCAAGGGGCGGAAAACTATAGCCTCTTGACTAGAAATTTAATTTTGGTGCAGTATTCTTGAATTAGTCCGAAC
>CAYJUL010000015.1:0-12508 GCA_964373345.1 uncultured Candidatus Saccharibacteria bacterium | reverse complement strand
CCCTAGAGCAGCCAAAAGATATAAGTCCTGTTCCGACCGGCGATTTCCTGGTTCCTGTTATATATAAATGTGCAATTGCAGAGGGCCGAAATGTTGATGGCAAACTTGAATCCAATCTGCGGGCTGAGATTTTAGTGCCGGAAGTTAAGTCTGGCAGCCAGGTTGTATATGCCAAAACAAATCCTGTGGAGTTCCGTAAGGGAATATGTACAAGCGAAACTCCGAATGTGCCAATATGCCAGGACCCGCGATATATGTCAGAGTCAGAATACGCCCAAAAGAAATCCTTCACTTTTACAGAAGAATACAAGTATCCGGCAAATATTCTAAAAAGGGAGATTGATAAGATAGTACAAAATGATATGGCCTTTATGACTTCGGGCAAGAGGCCATGCGCTTCAAGTGAGTTGGGTCAGACCGGAGAGCAGCCCATCGGCCTTTTTGAGATTTACGATACCGCCAGTTGGCAGCAGGTTTTCCAGATCCCCATTCCCGGAAAGGCCCATTTTGTTGCGGCCACCGACGGCACGCCGGATGCAAGAAATTATATGCCAATGACATTCATTTTAAGCACCAAAGGAGCGTCAGATGCCGTGTATTATACTTTTTGGCAAAAAACGATTAGCGATCCGGTTCTTGATTGCCGTGGAGCAACAGGATGCAGTCTTGATGGGCCAACGATTTCTTCAGAATATTCCGGAAATAAATTTATTCTTGAAGCCCGCGGAAAAAACGGAGAACTGTTGGCCAAACACAGCCAATGAAGCTGAAAATACCTAATTTCCTACGGGGTATACAAACAAGATCATAGCGACTCGTCGCGCGCCAGAAGGCGCGCGTTTTATTTCTCTGCGCTCGCCGCGCTGTGTTTTCGGCAGAAAGATTGAAAATTTTACAAGTCGTGCTATACTTGTTTGAGCTCTTTGGAAATTTTAAAAAGGAGTTGATCGTGAGCGTAGCCGCAAGAGAGATTGTCAATTATATAAACGGACGCTGGACTAGACCCTCGGAGGCGCGGCCTTTGACGGTATTCAATCCGGCGACCGGCAGACCCATAACCAGTGTTTTGCTTTCCTCCGCTGCGGATGTTGATGAGGCCGTGAAGAGCGCCAAGCGCGCTTTTACGGAATGGCGCGCTACGGCTCTTAGCCGCAGGATAGAACTTTTATCCCGTCTGCGGGACCTTGTTGCGTCTCACAAAGAAGAGTTGGCTTTGTCCATTACCCTAGAGCACGGCAAAATTTTGGGCGATTCGCGCGGCGAGATGACGCGTGCATTGGAAAACATGACTCAAGCTCTGAATATAGGGTTGATGCAAAGCGGGTATCTAGCCAACATTGCCGGCGGAATCTCCGAATATTCCCGCCGCGTTCCAATGGGGGTATTTTGCGGCATAACGCCTTTCAATTTTCCGGTAATGATTCCGTTTTGGTTCATGCCCTACGCGTTGCTCGCCGGCAACACTTATGTTTTGAAGCCTTCGGAGCAAACCCCGATAACAATTACCCGCATTTTTGAGCTTATTCACGAGGCCGGTTTTCCCTCCGGCGCGGTAAATCTGGTTCACGGCGATGCGGTTGCCGCCCAGAGCTTGCTCGAGCATCCGGATATAGTCGGAGCGTCTTCCGTTTCTTCAACTCCGGTGATGAAAATGATTTGGGAAAAAGCCACGAGACTCGGAAAACGCGTCCAATGCCAGGGGGGAGCCAAGAATTTTATCGTTGTGACCGCAGACGTAAGCCGGATAAAAGTCGTTCCCCATATTTTGGATTCTGTTTTCGGAAATTCAGGACAGAGATGCTTGGCCGGATCTAACGTTGTTCTGGTGGGCCCCAGAAATTTTTACCGCAAAATGATAGCGGATCTCCGCGATGCCGCAAGGCAAATGAAGGTAGGGGATGGCGCGGCAAGCGGCGCACAAATGGGTCCCGTAATTTCCGCCGCGGCACGCGATAGAATTCTGTCTTATATAAACCGGGGAATTAGGGAAGGCGCAAGGCTTACGCTTGACGGCAGGGAAGTGAATCCTCTTGGGGAACCGGGCGGCTACTGGCTGGGCCCGACAATTTTTACTGAAGTTAGGCCGGAAATGTCAATTGCTTGCGAAGAAATTTTTGGGCCGGTAATGACGGTGCTCTGCGCAGAAACTATTGATGAGGCGATCGCGATGATTCAAGGGAGCGGATACGGCAACGCGGCAATGATTTTTACCGAAAATGGAAAGACGGCTCAGCGTTTTCGCGAAGACGATTTTGCGGTCGGCAATGTGGGCATCAATATAGGCTTGCCAGCTCCGATTCCGCCGTTTCCATTTGGAGGAATGAAAGATTCTTTCAGGGGCGATCTGCATGGTCAGGGACGAGATGCGATTCAGTTTTTCACCCAAGAAAAAGTGATTATTGAGCGTTGGCTCTAGAAATTTAAGGCCGGGTATGCGTTGCCCGGCTTTTTTCATTGACAAAAAAAAGTTGTTTGGCTAAATTGTATAGAGATTTGGCAATTTAACAAATGAAAATTTGGAGGCAAGGCCGTGGAACGGACAAAACCGATGTCAGCCGTTCTCTATACGGGTTACGGAAGCGTTCAGTTTACGCATATGTCTCGCCCGAAAATGGCAGACATTATCGCGCCCAAAAAATTTGATGACGGCAAGATATTGCTTAGAAAAGAGGATTTAGTTTTGATTCGGGTTGAGGCCGCCGGCATTTGCGGCACCGATCTTCATATTCTTGAAGGCACACACGCTTCGGCTCCGCCGGTGATTTTGGGACACGAATATGTGGGTTATGTCGTGCGCTGCGGCAGTTCGGTGGAGAATTTTAAGATTGGCGATTTTGTGGCCGTAGACCCGAATATTAAATGCGGCATATGCAATCTTTGCCGCAAGGGCTATCTGAATATGTGCCGCAACATGACTACGCTCGGCATATTTATAAACGGCGGCTTTGCCGAGTACAGCGTCGTTCCGGCAAAACAGCTTCATTTATTGCCTCGCGATTTGTCGCCCAGACGCGCCGTTTTGTTTGAGCCCTTAAGCTGCGTTCTGCACGGACTTGAAAAAGTTAAGCCGCAAGCCGGTGAAAACGTATTAATCTATGGCGGAGGCGCTATCGGTTGCCTCTTTACGGCTATGTGTGTCAGGGGTGGAGCGAATGTCGCGGTGGTTGAATCCAATAAATTACGGCATAGTTTCATTAAAGCCATGGGTGGCGTTGCTTTGTTGCCCGAGGATCAGGGCTCCGGAGAACAGTTTGATCTTATTATTGATGCCGCAGGCGCGCCGTCCGTAGTCCCGCAGATGATACGTAAAGCTCGCGAAGGGGCGCGGTTGCTTCTCTTTGGCCAGCAGAACATGGACGCGCGCGCGGAAATTAATCCGACATTGGCCAACCAGAAAGAGTTAAAGATTTTTGGCTCTTATGCAACGGCGACAAGTTTTGAAAGCACGATTAGCGCTCTTGCCGATGCCAGATTGCCGCTCGAGCGAATCGTCAGCAACGTAGGTTCATTGGCTGATGTAAAAACCGCCCTTAACACAATAAGGTATGGACTTACCCTTAAAGTTGTTCTTGATCCGCAATGGCAATCTGGAGATAGATGGTGATGAAAAACCTGCTTGTTTCTGTCGCGGTCGGCACTAACCTGTGTACGAATTGGAATTTGGAAACGGCCTTTCGTTATATCAATGCGGCGGGTTTTAAGGGGGCGACGATCCTTTGCGATTGGCCGCATGCTTATGCCGCCCGTCTTACGCCTCAAAGAGTTAAAGACATTAAGGCGGCTCTGGCAGAGACTCGTTTATTTGCGGCAAGCGTAAACGGTTTTACGGCAACCGGATTTGCGCGAGAAAACCAGCTTGAATATATAACAAAAGCCTTAACACCGAATGGTAGACAATACTTTGGTCCTATTTTTTCGGACGCCAAAGAGGTGCGCCGCCACTGGAAAGTAGCATACACCAAAAGAGTTGTGGATTTCGCCGACGCCATCGGAGCGCGAAACGTAAGCATAGGTTCCGGATATCCGCCAGACGGCGTGGACCGCGAGCAAGCCTGGGTATGGATGCGCGAAGCCATTAAAGAGTGCGTAGGGTACGCCGCCAGAAAAGGCGTTAACATCAACATTGAATACGAACCATATCTTTTGGTCGGCAGCGACCAAGATGCGGCCCGGCTTCTTAAGGAAATTCCGTCGCCTAACTTCGGTCTTAATTTTGACATCGGCCACTCTTTTGTCTGCGGCGAAAACGTAATGGATCAGATACGTCGATTCCGCGATCGCATACACGGCACCGACATTGAAGACATCGGACTTGATGCCGAAGGCAATCGCGTTCACAGGCACCTTGTTCCGGGCCATGGCGTTATGCCTTTGGAGGAAATTATGCGAACTTTCAGGGAAATCGGATATGGAGGCAAGCATACGCTTGAACTTTACAGTCAGGCCGCGAGACCCCTTTGGGCAATGGAAGAGTCAATGACATATTTTAAATCCTTAAAATAAAAAAGGGACCCCGTCTAATCCGACGGGGTTTTTGCTTTACGGAGTTGATTAATACGGGCCAGCATGTTAATTTTATTGGAGCGATTTGCACTTTAATAATTAAGGAGGTTGGGATGAGCGGCGCGCATATAACTGTTTTGCGTAAAGGACTGCCATTGGGGCATACTAAAATCGTTCGGTTGGATGAGATCGCGCTTAACGTGGGCATGGAGTTCGGCATTCTTAAGCTGGCCTTCGGAAAAAGATTTAAGGGACTGGACAAAAATTGCGAAACTCAATTAGTGCTGTTGAGCGGTCAGGGCCTTGTAGAGATCGGGAAATCAAAATATCGCGTAAGTCGCCTGGATGTTTTTCCGGTTATAGACATAGAAACTAATACCGTTGTGGATGATCGCGGGCGCAATCCCTGGGCTTTTGATATTCCGGCGGGTTGCCCGTGGAGCGTCGCGGCATACTTCGGAGAAATGGAAATAGCCGTCATCAAGGCCGAAAATAACAAAATTTTTGAACCGGTTGTTGTGAGGCCGGAAGAAGTTCCGAGCGAACAAAGAGGCGAGGGCCGATTGGCTGGCGCGATGCACAGAGTCGTTAAGGCAATCCTTGGCGATCCAAATGCGCCATATCGTCCGCCGGAAAGCAATTTAGTGGTGGGCGAAGTAATAAATTTTCCGGGCAGATGGTCAAGTTATCCGCCGCACTATCATCCCCACAGCGAGATTTATTATTACCGTTTTGACAAACCGCAGGGATTTGGACTGTCTTGCGTTGACGAAGCGTCCGCACCGGTCGTACGCAGTCATGATGTTGTCAAAATAATGAATTGTGTTGGCCATGCGCAGGTAGCCGCGCCGGGATACGCCATGTGGTACCTTTGGGTTGTGCGCCAAATAGAGGGCAATCGTTATGAGGGCAATCCGCCATTTAAGTTTTTTCAAGACCACGAGTGGACTATGTTAAACCCAGCCGTTGATGCGAAGGAGGGAAGATGAGAGAAGAAACTCTGAAAAAATACGTGAAACCCGTATGTCCGGGTGGCGCGGCAGACGCCGAAGTATTTGAACACGCCGGTATGCCTGCACGCGACCCCGCCGCCCGTATTGGTTTTTTGTCTCTTACGTATCCCGAACTTGCCGCAGACGCCATACTGCATCCTTATATGATCGGGGAATTAAGTCGTATGTTTTCCGAGTGGACGGAGAATATCGGAACAAGGGTTAGGGGTGGCAGGTTGGGTTCGCACTTAACGACTAACGCTTGCCGGTTTTTGATTGAAACGGCATTTAATCTTGCCGGCCTTGAAAGCAGGCGAGTAGGGTTTGCCGGGGCGGAAATTAACAGAGGGCTGCTCTTCATAAAAGAAGAATTGCATAATTTGGAAATAACGCCGCAAGGAAAGGCGGTTCTCGAAATAGTCACGGCCGCAATTATATACGATATGAAACGAGTGATGAACGGAAACAGCATGGTTGCTAAGGCCGCAGAAAATATTGAAGCACGTCTTGACAAGGATAATTTGGCAGATAGTTTTATTTCGGCCGCAATCAACGAAATCCGCGACAATGTTTATTATAAGATGACCAGCCGTCGGATGAGTAAGTTTGGCAACGACTCTGCCACGGGTTTGCGGTGGGTTCGGCACCTGGGTTTCGTGCAGGTTTCCAGCAATCCGGTAATAGCTGCACGGGCCTACGAGGAATGTCCCGAACTTTGGAGTAAATTTAAAGAAATCATTCTTGCAAATCCGGAGTGGCGAGAAAGGCCGCAAGACCACGAAGACGAGATAGCTTTGCATGCCACCATTGTAGCTCTTTTGCCGAACCTTTTGGTTTTTCGGCCAATCGCCCTTCTTTCTGGTTTTCACGACGGACTTGTTAGTTATCAGTTAAATCCTTTGAAGGCCGTGAGCACCAAGGAAAGTTTGCGGGATGCGCAAAATATATGCCGTATTCTTGAGCAAATTTTGCGCGTTTATGATGCTTGGCTGGGTTGGGACAAAGAGAAATATAACGGGAGACCAAACATGGTTTTTAAAGTTCCGGCCTATGCGCCAGCTGCGATTGCTACGACAGCGGGACTCAACAGAAGGGGCATTGGAAGCAACAATACCGTAACATACAGCGTTTCGCAGGAGCTGAGACTTCTCATAGCCGAAGCTGAAGGCATGGCTATGGCCGTAAGGAGAGGCATTAAACCGAGCCAAGTTTATCAGACCAACATGATAGGCAGAACGGAAGATCATTTAAGAGAAGCGGTGGCCGCAGCCCTAGTTGATCAATTGAGCGATAACGAGTTTGATGGTTTGGCCGGAAACCTCGCTCCTGAAACGCAAGGGACGAGAGTTGAAAGAACCAAAACAATTTGCGCCAAGAAACACTTAAAGTCTTTAACCGATGCCGTATTTGTAAAAGCCATTGCTTCGCTTGGTCAAAACATGGATGAATACTTGATGGGTCTTGAACTAGCGGTTAGGTCCGCCGGAATATACGTTACAAGACGCGTTTATAAACTGTTTTTCGACCAGAAAAACAGGGTGTTATGGAAAAGATATTTGCAAAACAAATTCGGAATTTCGGAAAATCAGGCAAGATTGATACTGAATCGTATAGACATGCTTCCGGCTTCCAAGAGAAGGGCTGGGGACACTTACCTCGTTCTGGGCGGCCGCAATGTGACCAACACCGAGTTTCCCAATCAACAGCTGGTTGTTTGGAGTAAATCCCGAGAGTCAGGGTTTCACCTGGCGCGATACGGGGAATCAATAAATTTTGAGCCTAATGATTTTTTTCTTGATCAGTTGCTTCAGATACCGGATTTCGTTAAGATTTACGAATTAAATCCGTGGCTGATAAGAAAATTGAGGTCCGTGGGTATAGCCGGAGATTACGGTAAACGGGGCATGCATATGAAAAACTGGTCAAACTACGGCGCGGCGCGCAAAACCATGGATGAATTCACCGGGGCCTATACCGCATTTAGACAAAAAGCCGTTGAGGTCGCGAGAGAGGTTTTATCCGCGACGTAAATAAAACTTAAAAGGAGGGCCGCAAGCTTGCGGCCTTTTTTCTTTGGACTGCTCGCATTGCGACGAGCTAAGCTCGTCGCAGGTCATTGACGTTATCCGTAAATTATGCAATAAAAATTTGACAGCACTTTACCAAACCAAGGAGGCGCGTGATGCGAGACAGAACGAAACTTACCGCGGCCCAAGCGCTCGTTGAATATCTTATTGCCGAAAAAGTGCCGTATGTCATAGGAATTCACGGCCACGGCGATATGTGCATCAGCGAGGCTTTGGCCGAAAGAAAAGAGAGCATTACATTTATTGCTTGCAAAAACGAGCAATACGGGGCTCTGGCCGCAGTGGCTTATGCCAAAATGACGGGTAGGCCTCTTGCGGTTGTTACCTCAACCGGTCCCGGCTCAACCAATTTGGTTACGGCTGCGGCAACCGCGTATGCGAATCGTATTCCGATTTTGCTGATTCCCGGAGACACTTTTGCTTCGGGCGTCGGACCGGTTCTTCAGCAAATTGAGGGTCACAACAGCGCAGAAGCGCGGGCCACGGATGCTTTGCAGGCCGTCAGCCGTTATTGGGTTCGTATCGCGAGAGCGGAACAGCTTCAAAAGCGCTTGCCGGAGGCTTTCAACGCGATGCTAAGGCCCGGCGCAGAAGGGCCGGCGGTTATTGCCATGCCAATGGATGTGCAGGCCGAATCCTACGATTTTGATATGGAAATACTATTGGCGCCCCGTGCCACCATGTGGGCTAGGATTGCCCCGGAAGAAACAGCAGTCAAGAAGGCCGTTTTTGAAATCCGCAGGGCCAAGAGGCCCTTCATCATTGCCGGCGGAGGCGTTATCGCGTCGCAAGCCTGGGATCAACTTGGGACACTGGCAAAATTGATAGACGCGCCCGTAGTTCACACACAATCGGGTATGGGCTCTTTGCTTTGTAACGAACCGCTAAATGTTTTCAGCGCTGGCGTTAGCGGCACATCTTGCGGCAATAAGCTGGCAAAGAAAGCAGATTTGATTATTGGTGTTGGAACGCGTTATACCGACTTTACAACTTCTTCAGAAACTCTTTTTAGGCGAGATGCGAAATTTATCAATATCAACATTTCCCCGTTTGATGTCGTAAAACAACGAGCTATTGGCGTATGGGGAGATGCCAAAATTAGCCTGCGAGAGATAGCGCTAGAGCTCTGCAGATATAATACAGACTTCGCAAAGCCTGCCTACAGGGAAGAGATAGAAAGATTGCGCAATGAGTGGCTCCTGGAAGCAGATAGGTTGCGAAATCTCGGCGGAAATCCGATGGCCCAGTCCGAAGTTATAGGTACGGTAAACGATTTTTGCGGAGATTTTGATGTCATTGTGGCGTCTGCCGGAAGTTTGCCCGGCGATCTCCAGAAGCTTTGGAGATGTAAAGATCTGACCCGCAAGGGTTACCACGTGGAATACGGATATTCCACGATGGGCTATGAAGTTGCCGGAGGGTTAGGCGTAAAACTTGCCGATCCTTCGCGCAATGTTGTGGTTCTGTGCGGCGACGGCAGTTTTCTTATGGCTGCCCAAGAGCTGGCCACTGCGGTTCAGGAAAGAATCGCTTTTACGGTTCTGGTCTTGGACAACAAAGAGCATCGTTCCATTCGCGGCTGTCAGGAAAATAACGGCTTTGAGGTTTTTGGAACTCAATTGCGCATGCGAGACCAAAACAAAGGAACGCTTACGGGCGATGCCGTTCCGGTAGATTTTCTTAAACTTGCCGCGGGATATGGAGCCAAGGGCGTGCGCGCCAGCACCGGAAAAGAGTTGAAAGCAGCCCTAGATTGGGCTCGGAGCCAGCAACAGGTCCCTACGGTCATTCATGTTCCCGTGGATGCCGAACGAGTTGTCGGTAATTACGGCGGATGGTGGGACGTGCCGCGGCCGGAAGTTGCCCGTCGGCATAAGCTCGCAAAACATTACGAGCGATATCGCAGCTACAAGAAGCGGCAAAATATCCGTTAAAAGAAAGGAGGAGTAGCGTGGATGGGTATCCTACTGCGGAACGCAATATAGAGGTTGCCACAGAACTTTATAGATGCATGGAGGACTTAATCGGCACATTTCCGGAAGTCCACGGCTTTACTGTAAGAGACGGCCATATAGAGCTTGTTACGAAGTGGCCGTTAACGCTAAGAAGAAGGGAAAAGATCCGCGCGGCCCTCGTTAAGTTTACCCAGCGTCAACGTTCCCGACCCTATTCTACTTGACACGGAATACGCTATTATGTTAGCATACATGCGGTAGAGAACATTAAAAAATTCGAAGGAGGCTAGCAATGGATAACACGGTTCAAGTATTGCTTTCCTTGGGGATTACATCGTTAGTCCTGCTTGTAATAGGCTTGTACTTATTTATGTCGGGACAGACTAGTCGTGTGAGCATAGGAGTGTTTTTCGCCGCCATTTTTACTGCCACGGCGATATTAATAGGCCTTATAGTACTTTTGCTTGCTATTAATCTAGCACAGGAGAGAGGTCGGGCAATTGACGCCCCTCGCTACGCAACCCCCGTTGCCGTAGAGGTTATGTACGTGGGCGATGCGTTTTTAGGGGAAGGCGCAGACAAAAGCAAAGTTGTTGTCTTCGTGGAACGACGCAGATACCCAGCTGATCCATTTGACATAAGAGACCTCATTATGCGCAAGGTTCTTTACCAGCAGTTGTGGAACGCGGACGCGGCAACAACTTTTTGCCCGAAAGTTACTCCTGTTGTGGGCGGCTACTACCTTATGCAGTCCGTCGGTGACGGTTACTGCCTTTACCCGCAATAAGGAGCAAGAAGAGATAATTCGGTCCCATCGCCAGATGGGACCTTTTCTTTTTTACCCTCCTTCGCTCCTTCGGAGCTACGGAAGGGTGCCCTCTCCGCATTCATCCACGGCTTTACAGCCATGGCTTTCTGCGAAGGAGGGTATGCGGAGAACCCCCTAGAAGTATTTAATCAAAGCGCTGCGCCTGGGGGTTGAATGATATCCTTCTTTGGGTAGTGCGAAGGCATTGAATTACGACGTGAGGTTGATTTTTAAACCAAAAAAGGTTATAATCTTTTAGACCTTTCAAAAAGAGACGGAGCCGATAGCATGAAACGCGCGCAAAAGCTGTTTTTGGCCTCGGAGGCCTGGCTCGTCATAGATCGGTTGTTTGAAATTATGCCACAACGCCCCCGCGATCTAACGGTTGCCTTCATTCCGACCGCGGCTAATGTGGCCAAAGACAAGTGGTTTATAGATGAAGATTTTAACGCTCTCGTAAACTCGGGTTTTAACGTAGTCAGCGTTGACCTTGCTGGGATAACGAAAGAGCGGCTTTGGGCAAAACTCAAAGACGTTGATGTTCTATTCGTTGCCGGAGGTAATGCCTTTTATCTTGCGCAGGAGGCCCATAAAAGCGGTTTTTACGGAATGGCAAAATCGCTGATTAAGAGGGGAGTTGTTTATGTCGGTTCAAGCGCGGGTTCTGTTTTCGCCGGTCCCACCATTGAACCCGTAAAAACGCTTGACGATCCGCAAGAAGCTCCGGACCTGAAGTCTCATAAAGGTTTGGAGCTGGTTAATTTTGTAATCCTGCCGCATTATATATATGAAGCGAGCGAACGCAAAGAGGAATACGACGGCATCGTAAGAGAATACGCCGCCAGCGGTTTACGATTGGTGCCTCTTACCGATCAAGAAGCCATCGTCGTAAAAGGCGACAAGTACAGAATCGTCGTATCGCTTTACAAATAAGTCCTCGGCCAAGGCCGGGGATTTTGTTTTCTGCGCCGCCGCCAATTTATTGTTGACCGATGACTATGGTATGCTATTATAAAATCGGATCATGAAATTGTTTTCCATATTATTGCTTTTTAGTTTCGGGAGTATTGCTGTTTTTGGTTTTCTTGCCATGCACACCGGGACCGCGCATATAGTGGGGTGCGTCGCCACGATGACTAATGGATTTCAGTGCCCCGGGACAGACGATTTTTCAATAGCCTATTTTCACGCGAAGGCCTTTAAGGCCTTTTCTTTGGGAACTTTAAGCGCTTTTGTTTTTTTTCTTTTGCTGGCGGTTTTCTCTGCGGCAATCTTTTCCTTTGCGCCGGCACCGGCCAAGCTTGCTTTGGGCCAAAGGGTTTGGCGAGGTACAGATTTTTCAAATTTTTTGGATAAGCAAGAATTGATAAAGTGGCTCGCGCGGCGTTCTCACAGCCCCACTTCTTTTTGAGGCGCGGATAAGAATTTCTTAGTCGCAAGAAATTCTGTTTTGCGCCATCCGACTGCCATAATCGGCAGTTTTTGATTTCTATCTAATTATTATTGCTTATGAAAACAGACAAAAATATTATTTTGTGGGGCACTATGGCGATTTTAATTGTCGGGGGACTGGTTTGGTTTTCAAGGCCGGCTCAAAAAACCGACAATCAGGCCAACTTGCGTTCGGGCGCTCCCGGAGAGCTCGTTGCCGACGCAGTGTCTTTTGACTTCGGCACCGTTTCAATGAAAAATGGAAAAGTAAGCCATACTTTTGTTCTTGAAAACACCGGAGGGAGAGAGATGAAATTAACCCGAATGTACACCTCCTGCATGTGCACAACCGCAATGTTTATTAAGGACGGAAAGAAATTTGGTCCTTATGGCATGCCCGGGCACGGAGGCGGCATTACAGGCCTGAATCAAAAACTGGCTTCGGGAGAAAAAGCGCAGATAGAGGTTGTTTTTGATCCCGCGGCGCACGGTCCCGCTGGCGTGGGCACGATAGAGAGGGCCGTGTATATTGAAAATGCCGCTTCGTCCGAACCCCTTCAGCTTATGATCTCGGCTCAAGTGACGCCCTAATTCACGGCAGATGCTTATGAATAAAAATTTCTTAATAGTTGTCGGTTTGCTGATAGCTTTGCTTGCCTTGGTGGCGTTCTTCCGCTATGTGCCGCTTGGGGCGACTGCCCTCTGGACTATTAGCAACGGTGGCAAGTGGCT
>CAYJUL010000014.1:0-12644 GCA_964373345.1 uncultured Candidatus Saccharibacteria bacterium | reverse complement strand
GGTGGGATTTGAACCCACAAGCCTTGCGGCATACGGTTCTGAACCGTACGCGTATTCCATTTCCGCCACGAGGGCTCTTCGACAAGCTCAGGACAAGCCTCTTCGGCTCGCCATGCTCGCTCAGGGCCGGCTAATCCATTGGGCTGGTTGAAACCAGGTTTCAACCAGCAGTTATTTAAAAACTCTTCTGGTTTCCATATACCAGGCTTCCAGGCCCGCAAATCTTTTAGATGGATCAACTATCAGAACGGCCGACAATCCCTTAACGCTTGGGGAAACCATGTACACGTAATCCGGCCTTACAAGAAATACGGCCGGATATTCCTTAAGAAGAATGTTCTGAAAACCTTCAAGCGCGCTTTTGATTTCATCGTTATTTTGAGCTTCTCTTGCGGCCGTAAGCTTAACATCGGCTTCCTTTAAGCCAAAATTGGTAAGATTAAGACCGGGATCTTTTCTTTGCGACGAATGCCAAAAGGGCAGAGGGTCTGGTATTGTGCCGAGGACCTGGCCGAAAAGAAGAGCCTGATAATTTCTGGTTTTAATTCTGTCGCGGACGAGCTCCTGCGCGGGCAGCTCCTCAACTTCAACTTTTATGCCTATAGCTTCCCATTGTGATTTAATCAGCTGGGCGATTTCCGGCAAGGGGGACTCAGAGGCAGTGGTCAGGGCAATCGCAAGCTGCAGCGTTTCCTTTATTGTCGGAAAACATAATGAATTAAGCTTTGCTCTGGTTGCCGGACCAACTTTACCGTTTCCACGTTTAAGTCCGGCCGCCGTTAAAATTTCATCGGCGTATTTTTCCTGAAATGCCACAACGGCGCTTTTTGTTTTATCGCCGAAGTGTCCCGTGACGCTTCCGTCGGGATACACTGCGGGATCCCGGGCCAAACATTTTTGCAACTCTTCAACTTCCTTGCCTTGCGATCCGGCCGCCAAGTCCGATTTAAATTGGAAAGTAGGCTTGCGGGTTTCGGCTTTTTGGCGAAAACCGGTGTCCGGATTGATTGCAAAGCCGCTTTTGTCTAAAATTTCTTTCGCGAGCCCCGGATTAAAATCCAAACTTTCTTTAGGTTCGGCGAATTCAAAAATCTCCGGCATTACGGGCGAAGTGACCCGTGAGGCCTGGCCGGAAAAGAGCTTGTCAACTATTTCCTGCCTATTGGTGGCATAGTTTAGTGCTTTTCTGATCCCGACCTCTTTTAATAAGTCCAGCTCATCGCCGTTTATAAAAATAGCAAAATAGCGGAGAAAATTCAGGCGATACGATGTGAAATTGTGCAAGATATATTGTTTATTCAATTGGGGAGCAAAGCCGTGTATGGTGCCATTTTGGGCCGCCGTCACTAAATCGTTTTCCGAGTCAAAAAAGAAAAAAATTATATCCCTTAAAAATGGTTTTTGGCCAAAATAAGACGGATTGGCCGTGAGCCCGATGGATTTAATTCGTTCGGATTTTTCTCTGGATACCGTTTTTAATTTATAAGGCCCGGAACTTACGGCGTCGTCAAGATTATAAGAAGAAAGATAAAAATTGCCCGGAGAAATGTCACGCCAAATGTGTTGGGGAATGATTTTAAGAGTTGTAAGCTCCAGAAAGGCGGAGTATGATTTTGGCAAGCGGAACATTATTTTATCATCAGATATTTTTTCCGCCGAAACCCCAAGCCACGATCCCATTATGGGACTTTGGTAAGATGCGTCCTGTATGGTTTTTACAGTAAAAATTACGTCGTCCGCGTTAAGCGGCGCGCCATCTGACCAAACAGCCCTGTTTAAAGTAAATTCGTAAACCTTTCCGTTGTCGCGAATCTCGTAGTTTCGAGCAAGATCGGGGACTATCTTACCCCCGGCGTCATATTTCATAAGTCCAGCGAAAAGGATTTCCACAAGATCGCGATCGGCATCCGAAGCCTGACTGTAGATCGGATTTATAAAACGAGGCTGTCCGACAACGCCTTCTTTATATGTGCCGCCAAACGCGGGCGTTATTGTTGTAGCGTCGTAATAAAGGCTTAGAAGAATGTAGGTCGTAGAGAAGATAAAAACCAAAAACAACACAGCCAAAAGCAGTTTTTCTTTAAGGTTTAGAATTCTGACGATGCCGATCAGACTTTTTATATTAACAAAAGATTTCAATTCCACGAAGAGTGTTTAGTGTTGGCGTCAAGGCCCCCAAGGTTAACTAGGCCAAAAGGTTCAGCAGGGCCAAGAGTATAAAAATAATTGCTACGCCTATGGTAAGATAAAAAATTTTCTTTTGAGCGCCGCGTAGGGTTCCGTAAAACCCGGAATCGCCCCCGAACGTGGATCCCAAAGCCGTACCCCGCTGCTGAAGCAAGATAAGAACAACGAGCAAAAGGGCCGTTATGAATTGAGCTATTGGAAGATAGGCGACCAAAGACATATCAGTAAAAAACTAAGCATCCCCGTTGATTTTTAGGCGGCAAGGCCGGCCGCTCTTTTTTTCTTTGGAATCAGGGCCGGGATTATAAATCCCAGCCCCCAAAAGAGCATAGCGGTCCAGAACAGGGGGATTACTCCTACAACATCAAAATTGGCAGAAATAATATCAATAGTCCAAATCATCAGCATATTTATTACAAAAGCGAACAGGCCAAGAGTGAAAATTCTAAGCGGGAGCGTTAGGATATTAACAATGGGTCTTATAAAAAAATTAACCACTCCCAAAGCAGCGCCCGTAAAAAGTAATTCCCCGAGGGTGCCCTTAAAAGAGACGCCTTCTATATATTGACTAGCCAGCCATATGAGCGCAACCCCGAGAATTATTTGCGTCGCAAGCGGACGCAACCTTTCGCCGGCCACGATTCCTATGGCTTCAGTAAGAATCTGGTTAGGTATCGCTGGCATCTTTTTATAGATTAGCACATACGCGCTTATTTTACAACAGATTCGGAGCGCAGGCGATGATGGTAAGCTCTTGCGAAGCGATGCGCTTCGTTGCGCATGTGCAAAATTAGACTGGAGAAATATGCGGGAGTATTTTTCAGCAAAATCGGTTGTCTTCTGCCCTCAACGTATAATTTATTTTCTTTTTTCGCGAGGCTCACGATTTTAGTTTTACTTGTCCGCCGAAGCCCTGATCTAAGTTGAAGGGGCGAAGGCGGAAGTTTTGATATTTGGCCTCTTGCGTCAAGCGCGGCATTGAATTGCCCCTTCCCGCCGTCAATTAATAAGATATCCGGAATACCCCATTCTTCGTGGGCGAGGCGTCTTAAAATTGTTTCTTTAATCATCGCAACATCATTGGGTTTTCCCTGAATCCTGATTTTGAATTTTCTGTACCAGCGTTTGGCCGGTTTGCCGTCAATAAAAACTACGATTGAGCCGGTGGCTTCTCGCCCTTGAATATTAGCAATGTCGCAGGCCTCCAATCTGGAGACTGCGCGCCTGACCCTTAAAATCTTTTGCAGACTGTCTTGAGTTTGGTCCCAGGACCGGTATTCCCTGGCGGGCATATCCGTATTCCATCCAAATATCCGGCCGTGAGCGAAAATGTTTTCAAGGGCCAATAATTGGTTTCTTACTTTAGCCGCCTCTTCAAAATTCTGTCTATTTGCCGCTTTGCGCATTTTTTTGGTAAGATGATTGAGAACCGACGTTTTTTTGCCGAGCAGAACCATTTTGATATTACGTATATTCTTCCGGTATTCTTTTGGATTTGGGTTCGGCCCCGGGCAAAGCTCTAGATGACAATACGTGCAGGGCAAGATAGGGTGTTTGCGCTCCGTATAATAAGGGAACGCTTGCCGCAGAAGGCGAAGCGTCTTTTTTAGGGCCTGTCCGTCAACGAATGGACCAATATATTCAGCGTTTAGCGTACAGCGCTTAGGGTTTAGTTTTGATTTTTGAGTTGTGGTTTTGACTTTTGACTTTTGATTTTTGGTTTTAGCAATAGCGCTTGGTTGGTGCGTAATGCAAATCCTCGGCAGCTTTTCTTTGCCTGTCCTGAGCTTGCCGAATGGGCCTGTCCTGAGCGTAGCAGAAGGGGTAATTGCCACGTAAAAATAGTTTTTATCATCTTTCCACATCACATTGTACTTTGGCTGGTATTCCTTGATAAGACGCGATTCCAAAAGCAGGGCCTCTATTTCAGATTGAGTGGGAATATAACCTATTTTTTCCGTTGCGCCAGTGAAAAGACTGTCTTTGAAGTTCGACTGGCCAAGATGATTCTTTACGCGTTTTTTTATATTTACCGCTTTGCCGATGTAAAGAATATCCTTGTTTTTGCCGAAAAAATAAACGCCCGTCTGAGGCGGCAATTTTTCTATTGCTGATTTTTTAATCCAGCGAATAAACATCTGCGGCTATTATTACGTAAATAATATTATACGATATAACCATGATTTTAAGAAAAAGAACAGGGGACGAGCTTTTGTAATAAATAGAAATGACCCAACTTTAGGTTGGGTCATGTTTTGTTACTGCCGCCAAGTGTTGCGCGGGCACGCTTTATCGTATAGCGCGTAAAGCAGGCCTCCCAGATTCGGGAAAAGTCTTACCAGGGGCGTCCTTTCCAGAAGAATTAGTATTAACAATGCTAAAACGCCAAGCATCATCCCTGCGCCACCCTTGAGCACTGTAAGTCCGATATCCGGATGTACAAAGCCAATCTGCCAGACGCCGACAGCAATACCGCCGACAAACGCGACAATCGTGGCAAGCTCCCACGGCGCGAAGCGCTTGCGATATCTTCGACCGTTTCTTTCGCCAGTCTTATAAGGGAAGGATTCCACCGCGTTTAGCCAAACGTTATTTAGAGAGACATCGCTGTAAAAACCGAAGAACCATCGTACGCTTATGACCAACAGCATTGCGACCCATTCTAAGATCACGATAAGAGGAATCACAAAAGTCGCCACAACCAGAATCAGTAGAGCTCCCACAAGTCGCTTCCAGAAAAATACGCAAACGCGACTGGTGCGGGCCTCCGTTTCAAGGCTTGCTTCGCCCATATCCAAAAATCCGACCCAGATCCATCTGGCGAAGCGGTAATCCAGCCGCTTCGGACTCATTTCCTTGAACCATGTGGCAGGATATATCCAACGCATAGCTTTTAGGATTTGTCGTACCAATTTATCCTCCTTTTTAATGTTCTGTCCGAACGTTAGTGCAATCATCGAATCCTGTCAAGGGTTTGTGTATTTTGTGTATACAATCGTCACCTTATTGAGGCGTACGCCTTAATAAGGTGACGATTTAAAAGAGGAAAAAAAGAAAAAGAGAAAAACGGGAGGACGTTTGTTTTGCATGGGTTTTGTGTTTAGTACATTGCGACGCGCTTAACTCATCGCAACTCACAAGAGCGCAAAAGCGGGCCACATTGTACGCGCGCTTGCAACGCTTTCAAAAGAGAAGTATAATAAATCATTTATATGTCAAAGGATGTAATTAAAATCCGCGGGGCAAGGGTTCATAATTTAAAAAACATTGACGTTGACATACCGCGCAACAAACTCGTGGTTATTACCGGCATCTCGGGCTCCGGC
Source organism: uncultured Candidatus Saccharibacteria bacterium (assembly GCA_964373345.1). Taxonomy (GTDB): domain Bacteria; phylum Patescibacteriota; class Minisyncoccia; order Minisyncoccales; family CAYJUL01; genus CAYJUL01. Next base: position 7,131 of record CAYJUL010000014.1, on the reverse strand, counting down.
AAGTCTTCTTTGGCTTTTGATACCCTTTACGCCGAGGGCCAGCGTCGTTATGTAGAAAGTCTTTCCGCCTACGCCCGTCAGTTTTTGGGCGTGATGCAAAAGCCGGACGTTGAAAAAATAGAGGGAATTTCACCGGCTATCGCTATTGATCAGAGAAAAGGAGCGCACAATCCGCGCTCAACCGTCGGTACGGTTACGGAAATCTATGATTATTTAAGATTGCTTTTCGGCAGAACAGGCGTGCCGCATTGCCCGAAATGCGGGGAACGCGTAGCGCGCCAAAGCGTTCAGCAGATAGTGGATCAAATTCAGCAACTGCAATCGGGCAGCGAAATTACAATTTTGGGTCCGGTCTTGCACGGCAAAAAAGGAGAACACCGTGGCATTCTGGAAGAAATAAAAAGAGCCGGATTCGTAAGGGTTCGCATTGACGAAATTATTGAGCGCGTTGATGAGGCCTTGGCGCGGGAATTGGCGAGAACCAAGAAACACGACATTGATGTGGTTGTGGACAGGCTTGTTATTGAGGAAGATATGGATAAACCTCGTTTGGTGGATTCAGTGGAACAATCCCTGAAGATTGGTAAGGGAGTAGCCATTGTTGCCACGCAACAAGAGAGGCGGGGCAGAAAGTGGAAAGATGTTTTATTTTCGGAGCGCTTCGCGTGCGAGAAATGCGGGATTTCGTTGCCGGAAGTAGAGCCCCGTCTCTTTTCTTTCAATTCTCCTTTTGGTGCGTGTTCCGTTTGTACGGGTCTTGGCGAAAAATTGGAAGTTGACCCCGAACTGGTGACGCCCAACAGGAATTTAAGCATTGCGGAGGGCGCAATTCGGCCCTGGGCGAGGGCCTCGCACAGAATTGGCCGTCAGGGATGGTATTGGTGGCAGCTTACTCAACTTGCAGATAAGTATGGTTTTTCCACGGACGAGCCCTTCAAAAATCTTCCAAAGAAAACGGTAGATATTATTCTTTACGGTGACGGAAAAATCGGCGCCGGAGCGGAACTCGGCGCAGAACCCGTTTCGCATCGCCCCGCCGTTTTAGGCGGGGCCGGCGCGTGGTTTGAGGGCGTCATTCCAAACCTTGAGCGCAGATATTTAGAAACGGATTCCGAATACACCCGTCAGGAAATTGAGCAGTATATGATTGAAAAAGAATGCGAAGCATGCCTTGGAAAAAGATTAAGGCCGGAAGCGCTTGCCGTAACGGTGGCAGGAAAAAGCATACAGGAACTCGTGCGAATGCCGGTAGCTAAGGCGCGGGAGCTGTTTGAATCGCTTGTGCTGGACCCGACGACTAAGCCCCGAACCAAACCCCGGAATGGTCATTTGAACCTAACAACCGAAGAATTAAAAATAGCCGCGCCCATTATTAAAGAAATCGTAAACAGACTGCAGTTTCTGATGGATGTGGGTTTAGATTATTTGACCCTGGATAGAAGAGCGGGAACTCTGGCCGGCGGCGAAGAGCAAAGAATCAGGCTTGCAACCCAGATAGGGTCCCAGTTAACAGGAGTGCTTTATATATTGGATGAACCGTCCATAGGTCTCCATAGCCGCGATCAGGCGCGTCTTATAGAAACCCTTAAACGGTTAAGAGATCTTGCCAATACCATAATTGTTGTGGAACATGATCCCCAAACCATCTTAGCCGCAGATTGGATTATTGACGTTGGTCCGGGCGCCGGCAAGCACGGCGGACGCGTTATTTTTGAAGGAAGCCCAAAGGAACTAAAAAAAGCAAAGACGCTTACGGGGGATTATCTGGCGGGCCGAAAACAAGTAGACGCTCCAAAAACCATAACTCCGCCCAAAAAAATAAAATACTTGATAATCAAAGGAGCCAAGGAGCACAATCTTAAAAATATTAACGTACGGATTCCTTTGGGCAAATTCGTTTGCATTACCGGAGTTTCGGGTTCCGGAAAGAGTTCCCTGATGAACGATATTTTAGCCAAAGCGCTTTTGAAAAAGTTTTACAACGCCAAAGAAGAGCCGGGCGAGCACAAAGAGATAAGCGGATACGAAAATCTTAACAAAGTGGTTTTGGTGGATCAGTCGCCAATCGGCAGAACGCCCCGATCCAATCCGGCTACGTACACCGGATCTTTCGCTTATATCCGAGACTTATTCGCCGCCACCCGCGAAGCCAGGACCCGAGGTTACGGGCCGGGGCGCTTTAGTTTTAACGTTAAGGGCGGGAGATGCGAATCCTGCGAAGGACAGGGCTTTAAAAGAATAGAAATGTATTTTTTGCCCGATGTCTACGTTGAATGCGAGGCTTGCCACGGAACGCGCTACAACAAAGACGCTTTGGAAATTGAGTACCGCGGCAAAAATATATCCCAGATTTTGGCTATGACGGTAGAAGAGGCGAAATCTTTTTTCCAGAACATTCCGGGTCTTGCGCAGAAACTGCGCGTTCTTGATGAAGTCGGCTTAAGCTACGTAGAGCTCGGCCAGCCGGCTCCGGCTCTTTCCGGAGGAGAGGCGCAAAGAATAAAACTTGCAACGGAGCTCGCGCGCAGCGCGACGGGCCGCACGCTTTACATTTTGGACGAACCCACTACCGGTTTGCATTTTGACGATGTTAAAAAATTGGTTAAGGTTCTGCGCGGCTTGGTGGAAAAAGGTAACACGGTGTTGGTTATTGAGCATAATCTGGATCTTATTAAAAACGCCGACTGGATAATTGATTTAGGACCGGAAGGCGGGGAACGGGGCGGATATATTGTAGTAGAAGGATCGCCAAAGGAGATTGCGCGAAGCAAGCGAGGGTATACCGGACAGTATTTAAAAAAGTCAAAAGACTTCAAAACCAGGTTTAGAATAGACCTAGAAGAGAAACCATAAGAGAAAATGAGATATAGCTTCTAAAACGTATAACTTCTAAACCTGGTTTTGAAGTTTGACTCTTGAGTACAATTTCTTGACAAAATAACAGTATAGGAGTATAATGTAAAGCAGTTCTTTACTATACTAACTTACGCATTTCGCCACACCAAAAAGCGGCTTACACTAAGCAATTTTTTGCTGTGGCGAAAGCCAAAACAAAACAGCAAACGGACGAGTTTCTAAGGGAACGCGTCCAAAAAAGAAAGGAGTGGACGATGTCCACCCTATACTCAGTAGGCCAGATGAACCAGTTGGGAGATGCGCTGGAAGAGGCAGGGTACGAGCCCGGTGATGTAACAAAGCTTAGGTCTTCTCCAGCGTTATTGGTAGACCTCAAGCTCGTTCTGCTCGGCGGCGCCAAAGTGCAGCCCATAAAGCACTCCATTGATTGCGACGCCGTCCCAAAAATCCCCAGCGATTTGCAGATTAAAAGTCACATAAAGGGCGGACAGTTCGTCTTTGAACCCGCCAAGGTTACGCTCTACTTGTCCAAAAAGCAGCAGAACGAGGACTACGTCAATGGTAACGACCTTCGCAAGGAACTGCGCCGCAAGCCTGTGCTCAACGCCAACGTCCTGGACTACCTGCTCAAGAATACCTACCTCATACCAGAAGAGTGGAGGGACAAGTACGTCAGCTTCTGGGGTACTATCTACTGCCACCGCTCGCATGACCTTCTGTACGTCCGTTGCCTTTGCTTTGGCGGAAACAGGTGGAACTCGGTCCACTTCAGTATTGACAGAGAGTTGTCCGGCCTCAACCACGCTGCGGTGCGCGCAAGTTAGAACTTAGAACTTTGTTTCTTGGGTCTCTGCCCTTTGTAACTTAGTCCTTTTCCGCCGGAGGCGGATCCGCCCCTGGCGGAGAACCCCGTGCCCTGCATTGTCTTTGGCATGGGGTTTTTCTTTTTGATAAAATTAGAGCGGTAATGCTGGAATAAGTTTTGTGATGAGTTTTGTGATGAGTTTTATGACGAGCTTAGCTCGTCATAACTTACGCTTATCACATTGCGGGCTTGACAAGGTCCTTTGGCCCGATTAATATCTGAAAGTAGAGAAGTAGCACTCCATCCATTCGATTGCTAACCCAGGATTTATCTTGAGCTCGCCGAAGGATTAAAGGTCGCAACTGCTAAAATAGCCTTTTAGCTTTTTAGAAATTTTTCTAAGAAGCCAAGGGGCTACCAACTAAGAAGCTAAAAATCTAAGCCATGAAAATAAAACCACTAGCAGACCATATTCTTATTGAACCCTCCCGAGAGGAGGAAAAAACCAAAAGCGGTATTTTATTGCCGGATACCGCCGAAAAAGAAAGACCGGAACGCGGTAAAGTAATTGCCGTTGGCCCCGGCAAGAAAACATCGGCGGGCAAAATCATTCCCTTGGACGTACAGGTCGGCGATACCGTGCTTTTCTCAAAGTACGGGCCCAACGAGGTTAAGATAGACGAGAAGGAATATTTAATCGCCAAGGAAGAAGACGTATTGGCGATTTTAGAGTAGTCATTAAAATTCAATAGTTCAAAAAATAATTTTTAGGATACGCTCGCGTCTTTAAGCGAGACGCTCGCTCAGGTCCTCGGCAAAATTTGCCTGTTTACCCCGTAAGTTGCGAAGTAACTTATCGGGGCGGATGCTCCTAAAAATTATTTTTCTCACTTATTATGAGCAAACAAATATTTTACAGCGAGACGGCTCGCAAAAAATTAAAAGCAGGAGTGGATAAATTGGCGAATGCGGTGAAAGTGACCTTGGGTCCGAAGGGCCGCAATGCCGTTTTGGATAAAGGTTACGGCGCGCCGACAATTACCAACGACGGAGTAACCATCGCCAAAGAAATAGAGCTTGAGGATAAAGTTGAAAACATCGGAGCGGAGATCGTAAAAGAGGTCGCTTCAAAAACTAATGATGTTGCGGGCGACGGCACGACCACGGCTACGCTATTGACGCAGATTATTGTCGCCGAGGGTTTTAAAAACGTTACCGCCGGAACGAATCCGTTGGCTTTGAGACGCGGCATAGAAAAGGCGACAAAAGAAGTGGTAAAAATTTTACAGCATATGTCTAAGCCGGTTACCACAAAAGAGGAAATAGCTCAGGTGGCGACAATTTCGGCCGAAGACGAAGAGCTGGGAAGCCTTATCGCCGAAGTTATGGAAAAAGTCGGCAAAGACGGCGTAGTTACGGTTGAGGAATCCCAGGCCATGGGCATCCAGAAAGACATTGTTGAGGGTTTGCAGTTTGACCGCGGCTACGTTTCTCCCTATATGATTACGGATCCAGACCGGATGGAGTCGGTGCACAACGATGTTCATATTTTAATCACGGACAAAAAAATATCTGCTTTGACGGAAATAATACCGGCCCTTGAAAAGATTGCGCAGACGGGCAAAAAAGAGCTGGTTATTATTGCCGAAGACGTAGACGGAGACGCTCTGGCGACATTAGTCGTAAATAAATTACGGGGAATGTTTAACGCCCTTGCCATAAAAGCGCCCGGTTTTGGCGACAGGAGAAAGGAAATGCTGCAAGACATAGCGGTTGTCACCGGCGGGCAAGTTGTTTCGGAAGAGACCGGTACGAAGCTTGAAAATGTTGAGCTTTCAATGTTTGGTCAGGCAAGGCGCGTTGTTGCCACCAAAGAGAACACAACGATTATTGAAGGCAAGGGGGACGCGAAAGACATAGAAGCCAGAATCAAGCAGATTAAAAAAGAAATCGAAGCCTCCACCTCGGATTTTGACAAAGAAAAACTGCAGGAGCGTTTGGCAAAACTCGCGGGCGGCGTTGCCGTGATTAAAGTTGGAGCCGCAACCGAAGTTGAGCAGAAGATGCGTCAGCATAAAACGGAAGATGCCTTGGCCGCGACCCGCGCCGCGGTTGAAGAGGGGATTGTTCCCGGCGGAGGGGTTGCCTTGCTTCGCGCTTCCCAGAAGCTTGCCGAATTAAAATTTGAAGATCCCGAAGAAAAAATCGGCCTCGCGATCTTAAAAAGATGTCTTGAGGAACCGATTCGCCATATAGCTCATAATGCCGGTAAAGACGGAGCAGTTATTGCGTCTGAAGTGTTGAAGCACGAGGGAAGCTTCGGCTACAATGCCGCCACGGATAAATACGAGGATTTGATGAAAGCCGGCATTGTTGATCCCACCAAAGTCGTAAGATCGGCTTTGGAAAACGCGGTTTCCGCGGCTTCAATGCTTTTGACTACCGAGACCGTTATTGTAGATAAGCCTGAAGAAAAGAAAACTACGCCTGCCGGCGGCATGGGTGGAATGGGAATGGGGGAAGAATACTAAGTGAATAAGTGACTGAGTGAGTAAGTTTGAGCGAGTAAGTGGCCGAGTGAATAAGTGATTAAATCCGCCCCGCCTAAAACGGCGGGGCGGATTAGTTTAAAAAAAAGAGACGATAGAAATCGTCTCTTAGAGTTCATAGCGGAGGTCAGACCTCCGCTGTTTTTAGAAAAGAGTTAGCCCCGTATCTCTGTTGAGATGCGGGGCTTTCCGGGCTGCGTTCTTTTTTGTTTGGTTGGTTGGTCTTCTTGTAGCTGCTGCCTACTGATCAGTGGTGGCAGCAGACGCAGGCAAGCTGCCTGCTTTCATCGGTGAAAGCGATCCAGTTGCTTGAGTTCCAGCCGCCATCTCTATAAGGAAAGATGTTACGGTCCCGAAGCGAGATGGTGTACCTGTATGTGCCTATGCTGTTTTCTTTTTCAACTTCTGCCCACCAGCCCTCAACCCATTCTGCCCACCGGCCCTCAAGCCATGGGCCACGTTTCTTCTTGCCATCCGAATAGAAAGGCCCTTTCGTCACGACAAAGGTTATGCCGTTGCCGTTGTCCTTGGGCCCATCCGCCTCACGATACCTTAGGCCTTCTCTGAGCTGGCAGGGGAAGCGAACTTGGTTCGGGCCGAAGTACGGCCGATGGGCACAGTACCTCGGTGTTACTGCTACCTCCACCCCGAGGATCTTGGCGATCTCAATCAGCTTCTCGGTGGTGGCCGCCTTGCGTAGCGCTTCCTCAATGCGTCTGCGCGTCTTTGTGACATCCACCCATGCCGGGTCGATCTCCTGCTGTGTCATGGTTTTCTCCTTCCGTGCTTTGGCCGCCTTTTTTGGCGAGCCGGTGCCTTGAAAGAACGCAGCAACCCACTTCAATGATATCATATTATTAAAATTTTGTCAAGACTGGCCGCCGCGCCCCCGTATGTTATAATATAAACGAAAGGTCGGCT
>CAYJUL010000013.1:9398-13068 GCA_964373345.1 uncultured Candidatus Saccharibacteria bacterium | reverse complement strand
CTTCTTTCAATATGCCGGAAAGCACTTTTCCGCCCTCAGCCATTATTTTAATTTCTTGCGGAGTTTTTATTGAAACCATCTTCAATCGATAGCAGATAAAATCATTTTGAATACGGCCTCCGGCGATTTTTCGCCCCTTACGACTCTAACCCTAAATCCCTGTTGTTTAAAATATGCCGCGAGAGGCAGAGTTCTGTCTTTATATTCTCTAAGACGCACCTTGATGGTTGCGGGATCATCAAGACCGCGCCTGCGCGCCAGCCTTGAACCATCCAAAGGACAATATTTAAGCTTTAGTGTTTCTTTGGCGGTTAAAATGGGATGACGCATCAGGCCGCATATTCTTCTATGAGAATTCCTCCATATCGTTTGCTGCGGCGTAAGCCGAATTAGCACTATTTTTATATTATTTGCGCCGTATAGTTTCTTAAGCAATGGCATCTGATCCTTGCCCTCAAAAAGCGTGCGAGGAGAGCCTGCAATTAAAATGCTCCTGCCTTCGTTAAAAAGTTTTTTAATCTTATTTTTGACAAGATGGCTTACAAAAGGAGGGCTACATAGAATCCCAGTTTCCCACAATTTTTTTTCATTTAATAAATAATACTTCTTGCCTCCGGCCTTTAAAAACTCCCCCTTTTTTGCCTGCATTACTGACGCTTCAATCAATTTACTGGTTTCAAGATAATAAAGATTTAGCTTACCGGACAACAACTCGGCCTGCGTTCCCTTTCCCGCGCCCGGCGGACCAAAAAGAATAATTACTTGGGGCCTATTAAAATGTTTCATATTCTCTCATTTCCAATTGCGCTCTTATCTGGCGCATGCTTTCCAATACTACGCTTACGACGATTAACAATGAGGTGCCTCCGACCAAAAAACTAAAAGCCTGGACTCCGGTTACGCCTCCAACGATTGAAGGGGAAACCGCAATCAGGCCTAAAAATAAGGCTCCTATGAGCAGAACTCTGTTTAAAATATAATGCAGAAAGCTTGCCGTTGAAGCGCCGGGCCTTATGCCCGGAACAAATCCTCCCATTTTTTGCAGATTATTGGCTATGGCTTTGGGATCAAATGTTACGGCCGTATAAAAATACGTGAACACCGCCACCAAAACGAAATACGATATGCCATAAACCCAGGGATCCTGCAAAAACAAACTTGCTTTTTGCAGGAAGCTGGATACAATGTCTCCCTTTCCGACAAAAAAATTGGCAAGCATGGTAGGAAAAAGCAGTATGGAAAGTGCGAAAATAATGGGGATTACGCCGGCGGGATTCACCGACAGGGGCAAATAAGTAGACACGCCTCCGTACATTTTCATTCCGCGCACGCGTTTGGCATAAGACACCGGTATGTTTCGTCTGGCCTCATTAATCAGAACTACGCCGGCCACAATGACGAACGCCACCGCAAGAAATGCCGCGTAAGCCGGTATCTGGGTAGCATCCCATGTTGATAATATTTGCCTCATGCTGTTCGGAAAATCGGCCACTATGCCGGCAAAAATAAGCAAAGACACGCCGTTGCCTATCCCCTTTTCGGAAATAAGCTCTCCCAACCACATCAAAAGCATGGTGGCGGCCGCAACGGTTAAAAGAGAACTGGCCATCAACAGCGGAGACATTTGGCCTATAACCTGCTGACGCGAAAGCAATGTTAACATTCCGTAGCCCTGTAAAACGGCAAGGGGAACCGTGGCCATTCTGCCGTACTGATTAAACTTTTGGCGTCCTGCCTCTCCTTCTTCTTTGTATAATTGTTCCAGGGCCGGAAAAATCATCGTTAAAAGCTGAAGTATGATTACCGCCGTAATGTACGGGCCCAAGCCTAACATCGCGATTGATAAATTATCCAAGGCCCCTCCCGTAAAAATGTTTAAAAGGCCGAAAAATTGATTGGCGGAGAAAAAATTGCGCAAATTTTCTGCGTCAATTCCCGGAATCGGTATATTGGCCATAATTCTGAAAACGGCGAAAACGCCCAAAACGAAAAACACCTTGGAGCGCAATTCCGGAATCTTAAAAATTTGAGCTATTTTTTGCGTCCACATAATTTATCTATTAAACAGCGTTGCGAAAACGATTAGCGTGTTGATGCGGGCTTATTCGTATTTCCGGGGCCTAACTGACTTTTCCTCCGGCGCCCTCAATGGCCGCCTTTGCGGATTTAGACATATCGCATCCCTCAATGGCCAATTTTTTACTTACCTTGCCTTTGCCTAAAATCTTAACGCGCGGAACTCTCCCTTTTATTCTACGTATTATTTTGTTTTGCAGCAATAACTTGGGCGTAATTTTTTCGCCGGAAGCGAATTTCTTCTCCAAAACATCTAAATTTACTACAGCAGTCTTTAATTTCAAACTTTGAGGATTTGGCTTAAAACGATACCCCCTTAATTTAGGATATCTCTTGATAAGCTCTCTTATGACGGGCGCAAACTTTCTGCCGGCTCGCGCTCTCTGGCCCTTAATGCCGTGACCTGAATATGTGCCGCGTTTTCCGCCGCGTCCCACGCGCCTTGGTCTTCTTCTTTTGTATAATGGTTTTAACTGATGAAGCTGCATGGAAATTTAGACTTCGGGCTGGGGTTTGGTATCCGACTTAGCCTCCGATTTAACCTCCGATTTAACCTCCGATTTAACCGGCTCAACTTTAAGCCTAAGCTTTTTAAGCGCTTCTATCGTAGCCCGCGCGTTGCTTAGTTTATTTCCGGTCCTGCCCAATATTTTAGACGATATGTTTTTTATGCCGGCCAAAGAGCATACAACCCTTACCGTGCCTCCGGCAACTAATCCTCTGCCGCTCCTCTGCGGTTTTAACAAAACTCTGGCCGCGCCGAATTTAGCATATGTTTCGTGCGGAATCGTATCATTGAAAATCGGCACAAAAATCAAATTCTTTTTGGCCATACGCGTAGCTTTTTCAACGGCCTGCGAAACATCAAGGCCTTTTGCCACTCCAACGCCAACCTTACCTTTTTGATTACCGGCAATAACTACGGCCCTAAATCTGAATTTCTTTCCTCCGGCCGCAACTCTTGTCACCCGGGCTAAATCCAAAAGCCGCGACTCAAACTCGTCTTTTGGGCGAAAGTCTTCAGTTCTTTTTTTTCGAGGTCGCAGCATAATTGATGATAACGGCTAGCACGCTCGATATTGTAGGGAATCACCGCGTTGTTGACTCTTCCGCTCGCTCGTGAGACGCCGAAAATGCAAACAATGATCGCTAATTTTACATCTATTGTTTAAAATTTCAATCCTCCGGCCCTTGCCCCTTCGGCCACGGCCCTGACTCTGCCGTGATATTTATAACCCGCCCGGTCAAAAACAACTCTTTGTATTTTTTTCTCCAAAGCTCTTTGAGCAATCGCTTGTCCAACCTGATACGCGCTTGCGACTTTCCGCGTTATTGATTTAACGCTGTCTTCTTTGTGATCCTTGCCGGCCGCGCCGCGGCTGCCGCGGCGGCCCCCGGAACTTTTAGTTTTCGCTCCTGAATCGCTTACGGCAAACAAAGTTTTTCCCGATTCATCGTCAATAAGCTGCGCGTAAACGTGCTTAGCCGATCTAAAAACGCAGAGCCTCGGCGTTTCTTCCGTGCCGTATATTCTAGCCATAACTCTTTTGTGCCGTATGATTTTTTTTGCCTGCTTTAATCCTCGTTCCATGGT
>CAYJUL010000013.1:0-9298 GCA_964373345.1 uncultured Candidatus Saccharibacteria bacterium | reverse complement strand
TAACTCTTTTGTGCCGTATGATTTTTTTTGCCTGCTTTAATCCTCGTTCCATGGTTTAAAATAAATTTGGCTATTTCGCCGCCGTTCCTGTTGCGGCCCTCTTGCCCAATTTTCTGCGAACATGCTCCCCCATATATCTGATGCCCTTACCCTTATAGGGTTCCGGTTTGCGGACTTTCCTGATTTTGGCTGCGGTTTCGCCGACCAATTGCTTATCCGTGCCTGAAACGGTAATTACGCTTTTATCAACTGAAAATTTTATGCCGGGCGCGGCCTTTATTTTTACCGGGTGCGTAAAACCTATGTTTAAAATCAAATCCTCGCCATCTAGACTTGCCTTATATCCTATGCCGATTATTTCTAATTTCTTCTCAAAACCATGAGAAACCCCGCTCACCATATTGGATATGAGTGCCCGCGTCAATCCCCAAAAAGCCGGCACTCGTTTGTCTTGTTTTAAACTCAATTCTTTTCGCGGGGCAATAACAATCTGGCCTTCTTTTACGTCGGCATTAATCTCGGGACGCAAAGTTATGCCCAACTCTCCTTTTGGACCCTTAACGCGCACCCGTGAATCTTCTATTTGCACCTCTACTCCTTCCGGTATTGGAATTGGCTTTTTACCTATACGACTCATAAAGTTGAATTACGAATAATGAATGGCCTAAAAATGACGGTCCGCGTAAATTGCATTCCGGGCATTTTACCATATTTCAAACAGCACCTCCCCTCCCAGCTTTTTTCTTCTTGCTTCTTGATCGGTCATCAACCCTTTTGGCGTGGAAATAATCGCCATACCATATCCACCCCTTACTCTTTTTATTTTGAGTGACTTTGCATAAATTCTTTGACCCGGCCTTGAAACGCGTTTTATTCCATTAATAACCGGCGTGGTTTTGGCGCGAGGCATATCGTTTTCTTGCTGATATTTAAGGATAGCCTTTATGCTTTTCTTCGCAAGACGTCCCTTTTTTTCTATGGCCCCGACGAAACCGTTTTTTTCCAATATTTTTGCTATCTCATAATTTAATTTTGACCAAGGGAGCTCCACCGCACTCTTATGTACGGCCTGAGCATTGCGTATTCTATTCAGCATATCGCTGATTAAATCTGTCATCATAATTGATTGTTAGGACATTAAACGATGATTCTTGATTACCAGCTTGACTTACGCACTCCGGGTATTAATCCTTTATTCGCCAGCTCTCTAAAACATAATCTGCAAAGTCCAAATTTCCTCATAAAAACTCGAATTCGGCCGCAACGGAAACAGCGCCGCACGATTCGTGTGGAATATTTGGGCTTTTTTAAAGATTTTGCGATCTGGGCTGTTGTAGCCATGTATTTCGGCTTTTTAGGAATGAGTTTATGGCTTTTTGGGAAACCTTTCCTAAGAAGCTTTTTTTATGGGGAGTCCCATCAACTTCAGCAGCTCCAGGCCTTCCTCTCTGGTCCTCGCAGTGGTTACGATAGTGATCTCAAATCCGAAAATCTGCTTAGCCCTTTCTGCTGTAACCTCTGGAAAAACTATGTGCTCCCTAACCGGCAAAGTAAGATTTCCGGAGCGATCAATTTGTTTGGGATCAATTCCTCGAAAATCCCGGGTTCTTGGCAGAGCAATTTTTATTAGTCTTTCTAGGAAATCGTACATTTTTTTCTTTCTTAGAGTAACCATTGCCCCGATTAACATTCCCTGACGAAGCTTAAAGGCGGATATTGATTTTTTTGCCCTTGTTAAAACTGGCTTCTGGCCGCATATGAATGCCAAATCCTGCGATACCAATTCACGCATCTTGCGCTGTTCTTCACCGGAAAGCCTAACAATGGTTTTGCCAAAACCGGTATTAACAACCACTTTTTCTATCCGCGAAACAGCCATTGGATTTTTATATCCAAACTTATGCATCATGGCCGGAAGAACCTCTTTTTTATATTTATCGTACAAACCCGGCATAATTCAATATTTTAATGATATTTTCATATCTCTGCTTTACATTTTTTACAAAACCTGTACTTTCTTTGGCCCTCCATTTTATAGCCGATCCTTACGGCTTTATCGCACCGGGTACAAATTACTTTAACATTGGAGGCGTGTAGGGGAAGGCCTTTTGTGATAATCTGGCCTTTTTCTCCGGCTTTTCGCGCCCGAACATGCTTCTTCCTCAGATTTACGCCCTCCACAATAAGACTGCTCGCCTCCGGCAGGACTTTTAAAACCTTACCCTTTTTACCCCTGTCTTTGCCGGAGATGATGAACACGACATCTCCTCGTTTTATTTTCATTTTAACAGTCATACTATTTCTTCGGCTAAGGCTGCGATTTTCTCAAAACCATTTTCCTTGATCTCTCTGGGGATGGGGCCGAAGATACGTCCTCCTTTAGGCTCTTTCTTCGCTTCTAAAATAACCGCGGCGTTATCGTCAAAACGTATATATGTGCCGTCGCGCCTGCGAAATTCTTTCTTTTGTCTTACCACCACTGCCCTAACTACATCGTGTTTTTTAACCGGTCGTCTGGGCTCAGCCTCTTTAACTGCCGCAACAATAATATCTCCGAGTCGCGCGTAGCGCCTTCGGGTGCCGCCCAATACGTTAAAACACTGAATAATTTTGGCTCCGGTATTGTCGGCCACTTTTAACATTGTTCTTGGTTGAATCATAACTCTAGCTTTTTAGGAATTAGCTTTTTATCTTTTTATCCGCCATCTGAAGGACTAGGAAGCTAAGCGACCTTACCTATAATTTTCCACCTTGTTTCCTTACTCATCGGCCTGCATTCCTCAATAATCACTCTGTCTCCGGCCTTAAATTCTCCCTTCTCGTCATGGGCTTTATATTTCTTATGTGTTTTATATCGGCGTTTATATTTCGCGTGGGCCTTAATACTTTCTACTCTAACCACTACTGTTTTCTGCATCTTGTCTGATATTATGTCGCCGATTAATTTGCGTTTGGGCATATAATTTGTTAGCGCGCAATCACCTGTCTTTTGTGAAATTAATTCATTTTTTACTTTTATTCAGTAAAGTTAACATCTTGGCTATATCTTTTTTAACGGTCCTGAAATGCTGTATATTTTTAACCTTACCCGCGGCCAAATCAAAACGCAACTTTCTTAATTGTTCTCTATTATCCTGCAACAATTGATGTAATGCGGACTCAGTCTTTGCGCGTAATTCTTTAGTCTTCATGTTTTTATCTTTTAATAAACTTGGTTTTGATGGGCAATTTATCGGTGGCGGTTCTAAAAGCGGCCTTCGCAACTTCTTCTTTCAGGCCATCAAGTTCAAAAATTATGCGACCCGGCCTGACGGCTGCCACATAGTGATCAACGCTCCCCTTTCCGCCTCCCATCGGAACTTCCGTCCCCTTTTTTGTAACGGGCCTGTCCGGAAAAATCCTAATCCATAGCTTGCCCCCTTTTTTCATATAACGCATAACGGCGCGCCTTGCCGCCTCAATCTGACGAGCGGTGACCCATTGGGTCTCCATGCTTTTTAACCCATAGGTTCCGAACGCCAATTCTGTGGCCCTTACTTCGATTCCTCTCATTCTGCCTTTTTGCCACTTTCTGTGTTTTACTTTTTTAGGAGTCAACATAAACTAAAAATTTACTATTCAAATTTCTCGCCTTTGTACAACCAAACCTTAATTCCTATAACGCCGTAGGTGCAATACGCTTCTTTTTGAGCGTAATCAATATCCGCTCTAATGGTTTGTCGCGGCAATTGGCCCCGCTGCAGCCATTCGCGACGGGCTATTTCTTTTCCGCCAAGCCTCCCGGCAATTTCTATTCTTGCGCCCTTTATTTCTTTGTTTGCCATCACCCTCTCCATGGCCCGCTTTATGCATCTTCTCACTGGAAATCTTTTTTCTATCTGCTCGGCAATCCACTGTCCGATAATGCTGGAGTTGATCCATGGATTTGCAATCTCGCGCACGTCAATTTTTATTTCTCCGGCCTTGGACGCTTCGGCTTTTCCGCGGGATTTACGAATTTTATTGATTATTTTTTCCGATTCCTTTCTGATGCGCTCCACTCCTCCGCCTCCACGGCCAATTATAACGCCCGGACGCATGGTATCAATTACGATATTAATTTTTCCGGGAAAGCGCTCAATAATTATATCGGCTATGCCGGCTTCTTTTAAGTGGCTCTCTAAAAGTTCTCTTATTGCCGCGTCTTCCTCCAAAAATTGAGGAAAATTTCTATTATAAAAACCGCGCGATTGCCAGTCGCCGATACCTCTTATTCTATAGATTTTAGGGTGAACTTTGTGAGCCATGTTCGCTATCGCTCAAGTTAAAAATGAAAAGCTAAAAACTATTATTTTAATTTTTCCTTTTTCCTTTTTCCTTTTTCGCTTTTCGCTCATCCAAAACCAATGTTATATGACTTGTCTTCTTCTGTATTTCATATGCCCTTCCCCTCGCTCTTGGCCGTGAACGCTTCAACTTCGGCCCCTCATCCACTGTGATTTTTGAAATATAAAGACCCTCCTCTTTTAATTTAAAATTGTTTTTCGCATTGGCTATCGCGGATTTTAAAAGTTTGGCCATGGGCCCAGACGCGCGACGCACCTGAAAATGCAAAATGGTTTCGGCTTCTTTCGTTGATTTTCCGCGTATTAAATCAGCAATAAGCCTGACTTTCCTTGGGGCTATCCTTAAATAGTTAAGTTTTGCGGTAACTGCCATGATAAAATCATTTATTCGCTGTTGTTTTTTCGGCTTCTTTTTGGACCTCCTGAGATTCCAGTTCTTTCTGCATTCTGCCTCCATGACGATGGAATTTCGTCGTTGGGGCAAAATCGCCCAGTTTGAATCCAACCATTTCTTCTGTAACGTAAACCGGGATATGGTCTTTGCCGTTATGAACTCCAAATGTAAAACCAACCATTTCAGGCGCTATTACGCAGGCCCGCGACCATGTTTTAATAATGGTCTTAACTCCAGGCTTTAAGTTTTTAATTTTTCTTAAAAGTGTCTCGTCTACGTATGGACCCTTTTTTAAACTACGCGCCATAGTTTTGGTTCTATTTTTTACGCCGTTGTAAGATATATTTATCCGTCCACCTCCTTCTTCTCGTCTTAACCCCTCGCGCATGCTTGCCCCACGGTGTTTTTGGATATTTTAAGCCTATCGGGGCACGCCCCTCTCCGCCTCCATGGGGATGATCAACGGGGTTCATCGCAGATCCCCTGACAGTCGGGCGTCTGCGCATGTGTCGCGCTCTACCGGCCGAACCGATCGTTATGTACTTATGCTCGCCCCGGGACACGGATCCAATGGACGCAAAACAATCGCTCAATATTTTTCGCACTTCGCCAGAAGGCATTGCGATATGAGTATATTTACCCTCATGGGCTAATGTCTTAGCCGAATCCCCGGCGGATCTAACAAGCTGTCCTCCGCGTCCGGGATGAACTTCTATGTTATGGACCATCGTTCCAACGGGTATGTTCTTCAGTGGCGCGCGATTGCCTTCCCGCATTGGCGCCGCCCGAGAACAGAGAATTTCGTCTCCGGCCCGCACGTTTTTGGGCGCCAATATATAACATTTTTCCCCATCCGCATATTCAATCAGGGCAATAAAGGCGGTTCTGTAAGGATCGTATTCTATGGCCGTAACCTTGCCGGGAACGTCAAGTTTCTTTTGGCCAAAGTTAATTATGCGATAGAACCTTTTTTCCCCTCCCCCTTTGTGTCTTGTGGTAATGCGCCCCGATGTTTTTGATCTTCCGGCCCGATAGGGTAAACGAACCCGCAACTTCTTCTCTGGTCTTTTGCGGGTCAAGACAGAAAAATCATCCACATTCATCTGTCTTCTTGCCGGACTTGTAGGTTTATAAGATTTCATTAATTTTTAGTTTAAAATTATCTTGGCAGTACTTCAATTTTTTGTCCTTTCTGTATTTTTATAATCGCTTTTTTGTATCCTTTGCGCCACCCCGAAATCCTGCCGAGGCGTCTCGGCTTCTTTGGAATATTTATTATGCGCACAGACACAACCCTTACGCCATAAACGCTTTCCACGGCTTTTTTTACCTCTGGTTTTGTAGAGCGCGGCCAGACTTCAAAAATATAATCGTTGTTCTCTGCCGCACGCGTGGCTTTCTCGGTAACGCGGGGCCGTTTTAAAACTTTGTAGGCGTCGGGATAAAATTTATCGCGCCGCAATTCAATTTTGGTATCAACATCACCCGTCCTCTTGGCTTTTTTTACCCTGCGTTTTACATTCAAAGAAGATTCTTTTTGCTGAATCTCTTTTTTAACGGGGACTGTCTCGGGCTTTTCTTTTTCGTCCCTTTTCTTTTTAAAAATATTAGGTAAGGCCATATGTCAATTTAAGATTTGGGCGTTAAAAATACTTTTTCCAGCGTTTTTAGCGATTCTTTGGGCATTACGATGTATTGGCGCGATAACACGTCTAGCGCATTAAGATCCTTTGCCTCTTTTATTGCAACTTTAGCCAAATTGCGGCCCGCGCGCGTAAAATCTTCGTTTTTAATCGGAAGAACCAAAAGACAGGAGGCATTGCCGACCGGCAGGTTTTTAAAAATCTTAGCCATAAATTTTGTTTTTAATTCTTCCGGCCTCAAGTCATCCATCAGAATTAATTTATCCTCCTTTGCCTTAGCCGCCAATGCCATAAAAAGAGCCAGGCGCCGCATTTTTTTATTGATCTTTTGTTGAAAAATCTTGTTCTTTCTCGGCCCAAAAGTAACTCCTCCGCCTTTCCACAGTGGCGAACGTATGGACCCATGCCTCGCCCTCCCAGTACCTTTCTGGCGCCAAGGCTTCTTGCCTCCTCCCCTTACTTCGGCCCGGGTTTTCGCATGCGCTATAACGCGCCTCCGGTTCGTGGTTTGCGCAACAACAACCTGATGCAATAAATCAGGGTTTATTTTTACTGAAAAAATCTGCGAAGGCGCTTTGCTTTTCCCGATTTCTTTGCCATTTTTATCGTATATCTTGACAAACATATAACTGTGTGCTAAAATAACTTAGTAAATTACGGCGACGACTCCTGCCAGGGAAAGGAGACGGACCTTGCCAGATCCTTCTGCGCTACGCATTTCTATCCATGCGCTGCAAGAATTCCGGAAAGAGGTGAAGGAGGCGACAGGCTGGACTTTTAAAGACAAACTCGCCCCCAAGAGAACGCTTACTGCAATGTTCTTTGCGGCACAAGAGGTGAACAGGCCGCCAGATCAAGTCCCAAGACCGAACAGGAGATATTTCATGCTTGGTAAACAAAAAGGGTTTTGGATATTCGTTGCTAATCAAAGCTGTTCAACCCTCATAACTGTCTATCGCAAACCCCCTGGGACCAGAAGATGGCCGCTTAAATATAAGAAATAGTAGCTATCAAGGCGCCGAACCTCTCAATGCGGAAGGCGCTTTTTGTTTGTAATACTTTTAAGCTCACCCAGAACGAATCTCCAGTAGCGTTCCTTTCGCTCCAGGAACTGCTCCTTTCACTGCCAGCAAGTTATTCTCCGCATCCACTTTCACCACTTTTAAATTTTTAACCGTAACTCTTTCAAAGCCCAAACGCCCCGGCATCTTTTTTCCTTTTAATACTCGCTGGGGCCCGGTAGCTCCAACGGATCCAAGGGTCCGGTGTTCATGCTTTACGCCGTGGGTTGCATTTCTGCCAGAAAACCCCCAACGCTTAACGCCCCCTTGAAAACCCTTACCCTTTGAAACGCCGGACACTTTTACATTATCGCCCTCCTTAAACACCTCAACCGTAATGGCGTCGCCCGACTTATAGCGAGCGGGGCCCATCGGGTCTGAGACCCTCAGGTCGTTCAGACCGTTTCGGCTCCGAGCCTCAACGAGGAGCTTCTGATGAGTCTTCAGGCTCGACGAGGTCGAATGACTTGATCCGTCCCGCAGGCTGTATTCACCGCCGCTAAATTCACGCAGAAAACGATACGGCTTTCCGGATGAAACTTTTTTTATTTTTTTAGGCTTAAAAATCTCGTCAAAGCCCAGCTGAACGGCGCTATAACCGTCTTTTTCTTTGATCTTGACTTGCGTAACTTTGCAGGGGCCCGCTTCAATCAGAGTAATCGGTATAACGCGCCCCGTGTCGTCAAATACCTGAGACATTCCAATTTTTTTACCAAGTATGAATTTCATATTATATCGCAATTGAAAACCGGGCATAGCCCGGTTTTGTTCACACGGCTATTTCTTCTCTAAATATATTTAATTCAAAAATGAAATTGCTGTTATCATTAATTGAAAATAGAAACCATTGCGCCAAGAGCGCAAGGTACTCGCCATCGGCGAGTACCTTGCAATTTTGCGAGATTGTATTCCCGCCTCCGGCAGGACCCGCAAAATTGCTGGATCTATATATTTACCTCCGCTTCGCCGCGTCGGACGCGGCTTCGCTTCGGGAACGCATCTTTACATTTTGATTTCTATATCAATTCCTGCGGGCAAAGCTATATTGGTAAGCGCATCTATAATTTTAGGCGATGGATTCAAGATGTCAATCAGTCTTTTGTGCACCCTGATTTCAAACTGCTCTCTGGCGTCCTTGTGCACAAATGTTGATCTGTTTACGGTGTACTTATGAATTTCTATGGGCAAGGGTACGGGTCCGACAATTTCGGCACCGTAACGCATTGCCGTATCCATAATCTGCTTGGCGGACATGTCCAAAACCTTATGATCGTAAGATCGCAGTTTGATACGGAATTTCGGCTTTATTGCTTCCACGGCAACTTGCTTTTTCTTGGTTGGCATCTTAAAAGAACAAAACCTTAAACCACAAAACTATGCTATTTCATAATTTTTGTAACAACTCCCGCCCCAACGGTCTTGCCGCCCTCACGAATGGCAAACCTCTGCTGTTCCTCCAGCGCTACCGGCGCTATAAGTTTAATTTTTAAATTCACCGTATCTCCGGGCATTACCATTTCCATGCCTTCGGGCAGGATAACTTCGCCCGTAACATCGGTGGTGCGGATGTAAAACTGGGGCTTGTATCCCGCAAAGAAAGGAGTGTGCCTTCCCCCTTCTTCTTTGCTCAATATGTAAACTTCGGCGTCAAACTCCGTGTGCGGAGTTACGCTGGCAGATTTTGCCAAAACCTGCCCTCTTTCCACGTCTTCTTTTTTAAGCCCCCTCAAAAGGATGCCCACGTTATCGCCGGCTCTGCCTTCGTCCAGCATCTTATTAAACATCTCTATGCTGACTATCGTTGTCTTGGTGGTAGGCTTCAGACCGACTAATTCAGCTTCGTCATTGGGATGAATAGCGCCTCTTTCAATCCTG
>CAYJUL010000012.1:0-13068 GCA_964373345.1 uncultured Candidatus Saccharibacteria bacterium | reverse complement strand
TGGACAAATATATTACCTCCACAATAAAATAGAAACCATATATCACGAAAAAAATATGCTCGCGAAGCTCGCTCCTCGCGCCGCCATCGGCGTAGCCCACGGAAGATTGCCGGAGCACGAATTAATAAAGGCGATGGAGAATTTTCGCGAGGGCAAAATAGATATTCTTCTTGCCACGACAATTATTGAAAACGGTTTGGATCTTGAAAACGCCAACACGCTTATCGTGGAAGACGCCACAAGATTGGGCTTGGCCCAGGCTCATCAAATACGCGGAAGAGTTGGAAGATCCCACAAGCAAGCCTTTGCTTATTTCCTGTATCCCGAAAAACTGTCGGGACTTGCCAAAGAACGATTAATGGCGTTAAAAGAAATGCAGGATCTTGGATCGGGATGGCGGATTGCGCAAAAAGACCTCGAAATCAGGGGCGCGGGCAATATTTTGGGCAAAGAACAAAGCGGCAACGTAAACCGCGTAGGCTTAAATTTATACTGCCAGATGCTTTCCGATGCCGTTGAAAGATTAAGAACCGCGCGGTCCTCGCCGCAACAAATTTTCCGTCAGAGACGGATCTGCCTTGGGCGGAAAAACTTAACTCTGGATTATTCTCCGGAAAAATAAAACTATGGCCATGCCCAACCAAATAAAAAAGATTGCGCTGTCAGATCGGCAATATCCCAAAAGATTAAAATCCATCGCCAATCGCCCAAAAGCACTTTACGTTGTGGGCGAAATTCCGTCTGATGAAAAATGTTTTGCCGTTGTCGGCACAAGGCGCTATTCCGATTACGGCAAAGAAGCGGCTCTGCGAATAACGTCGGACCTGGCCGAATGCGGTCTTGTTATTGTTTCAGGACTTGCGCCGGGAATTGACACTTTCGCCCACAAAGCCGCTCTTGAAGCCGGCGGAAAAACTATTGCGGTCCTGGGAACCGGCCCTGATCAAAAAAGCATTTACCCCAAAGAAAATCTGGGGCTTGCCAAAAAAATTGTGGAGGCCGGCGGAGCGCTTATCTCGGAGTACCCGCCCGGCACGCGGGGGTCCAAAATTACGTTTCCGCAAAGAAATCGCATTATTTCCGGATTATCTTTAGGCGTTTTGGTGATAGAGGCTAAGCACCGTTCCGGAGCACTGATTACGGCCGGGTACGCAAAAAGTCAAAAACGAAAAATATTTGCCGTACCCGGACCAATCACTTCTCTGGGCTCGGCCGGACCGCACGCTTTAATAAAAAACGGGGCAATCCTTGCGGAAAACGCCGAAGATATTTTACAGGAATTAAAATTATCCGGGGCAAAGCACGGACAAAAAGTGCTACAATGGGAAAACGACGAGCAAAAATTAATCCTGGGGGCTTTGGCTCGCGAAGGCTCTTTACACGCCGAGGAAATAATAGAAAAAACAAAACTGCCGGCTACGACCGTCGCTCAAAATTTAGCCCTGATGGAACTTGAAGGAAGCATCAAAAACTTGGGCGGAGGAGTGTACTGCCGGCTAGGTTAAACCATGTCAGGTCTGATCATTGTTGAATCCCCAACCAAAGCAAAAACCATTCAGCGATTTTTAGGGACCGGGTATCGGGTCCTTTCTTCGTATGGACACGTGCGGGATCTGCCGAAAAGCGAGCTTGGCGTAGATGCCGAAGGCGATTTTACTCCCAAATACGTGATTCCGCCAAAAGCCAGAAAAACCATTACGCTTCTCAAAAACGCGGCCCAAAAATCCGACAAAATAATCCTGGCTACGGACGAAGACCGTGAAGGAGAAGCGATTGCTTGGCATATCGCTCAGGCCCTGGGTTTGGGCAAAGCACGCAAAAAGAGTAAGGCTTCCGGTGAAAAAAATAACGATAAGCTGCTTACGCTGGTCACTAAACCGTATCAAAGGATTGTCTTCCATGAAATTACAAAGTCCGCAATTGAGGATGCCCTAAAACACCCTCGGGATATTGATATGCGTTTAGTTAACGCTCAACAGGCACGAAGAGTTTTAGACAGGATTGTCGGCTATAAACTTTCTCCGTTTTTATGGAAAAAAATCGCAAGGGGTCTTTCGGCGGGCAGGGTGCAGTCTGTGGCAGTAAGGCTCATGGTGGAACGAGAAAGAGAAATACAGGGCTTCAGGTCTCAGGAGTATTGGACAATCGTCGCTCGGCTCCTCAAAATCAAATATCAAATATCAAAGATCAAAAATAGTGAATTTGAAGCGTTATTGGTAAAAAAGGATGGAAAGGCCATTAATCAATTTGAGGTGAAAAATAAAGAGGCGGCGGACAAGATTATCAGAGATTTAGATGGAGCAGAATATAGGGTGGCAAGCATTGAGAAAAAAGAAATCAGAAGGAATCCCCTGCCGCCGTTTAACACCAGCGCCCTCCAACAAGAAGCATGGAAGAGGCTAAAATTTCCCGCCAAGCTTACCATGGGCCTCGCCCAAAATCTTTACGAGCGCGGCTTCATAACTTATCACAGGACCGACTCTTTTAATCTTGCGGAGCAAGCCCTGTTTGCGGCAAAAAAATTCATAACGGCAGAGTACGGCGAGAACTATTGGGCCGGATTTTTAAGAAAATATAAAACCAAGAGCAAGGGGGCCCAGGAAGCGCACGAAGCCATAAGACCCGCCTATCCCGACAAGACGCCGGAGGAATTAAAAAGCGCGGAACTAGACATCAATCAAATCAAACTTTATGATTTAATTTGGCGAAGATTTATGGCCTGCCAAATGAGTCAGGCCGTATTTGACGCAACCACTGCGGACATTGCCGCGAATAACTATGAGTTTCGCGCAACCGGACAGATGATGAAATTTGATGGTTTTCTAAAAATTTATCCGATGAAATTTAAAGAAAATGATCTGCCGCCTCTCGCAAAAGATGAAATCGTAAAACTGCTTGGACTCCTGCCCTCGCAACACTTCACCCAACCGCCGCCAAGATATAATGAGGCGACCCTAATCAAAGCTCTTGAAGAAAACGGCATTGGCAGGCCATCAACCTATGCCCCCATTATTTCAACCGTTCAGGAAAGAAATTATGTTGAGAAAGACGAAGAAAGACGCTTCCGGCCGACAGAAATAGGAATTGTGGTAAATGATCTCTTGGTTGCGCATTTCCCGGGCATAGTTGATATTGGTTTTACGGCCGGCATGGAAGAAAACTTAGATGAAATCGCGCAGGGCCGCAAAAAGTGGGTGCCCGTGGTGAAGAATTTTTACGCTCCTTTCGCGGTTCTCTTACGACAAAAGTACGAGGAAGTTGCAAAAGAAGACGTAGCCCAAAAGCCCACGGAAAAACTTTGTCCCAAATGCGGCTTTGCTTTAATTCTGCGCTGGGGTAAATTCGGCCAATTTTACGCCTGTTCGTCTTTTCCCAAATGCAATCATACGGAACCTTTAGAAAAAAACGTCCTTGGCATTAAGTGCCCGAAATGCCACAAAGGAGAAATCGTTTTAAAGCGCACTAGGACAAAAAAAATATTTTACGGCTGCGACGGCTATCCCGAATGCGATTTTGCGCTGTGGTACAAACCAACCGGAGAAAACTGTCCAAAATGCCAATCGCTGATAGTGGAACGCGGGAAACAAAAAATTTGTTCTGACAAAAATTGCGTCTGAAAAATACAAAAGCGCTCCTGTTACAGGGAGCGCTTTTCGGTAAAGAGCTGAACTTTTACTCGTGACCGAGGAGGTCGTGAAGAAAATCTACGACATGACCGAAGAGAAGACCGACTAGAGCGCCATAGGCTACCGCGTGCCACTCGCCGACATACACGCCGACAGCCGCAGCGACTGCGCCCATGACTAGACCGCCATGATTCTTAAGCAGACTCCACATTTTTCATCACCTCCTTTCCGTACGAGATTATATTTAGGAATTGGTACTGATGTTATTATATGCGCATTCAAACAATCTATCAATACGAGTTATCCACAATCTCTTGCGGCTAACAAAGTTTTCTGCCCGTTTTCGGGCGTAACGGTTTTTCCGGGGGATTTTTCTGGGGCAGGTCGCACATTAAAAACCACAGGCAATTCTCTTTTCCGACGCACTCGCCCGTTGGATTCGGCACTTGACCGCCGCAGGGCTTCGCCGCCCAGTCAAAATCGTAATCAAAAGAACTGCGGCTCATTTCGGCCTCCTTACTTCCTGCCCTCCTTTTAGGATTTTAAGGTCCAAAACCTTGATAAGTGCGCAATCGTTGATAAATGCGCAATTATGGTCTATAATATGCTGATGATAATCTTGTGTCAACATAAGACATGGATCAAATTCTGAAAAAAAGCGAAAACGCGGAACTCGTTACGAAAGCTTTTGAGTTCGCTCGGGAGGCCCACCAGGGACAAAAAAGAAAATCCGGAGAAGATTTTGTTACGCACCCTTTGGCGGTGGCCCGCATAATCCAGGACTGGGGGCTGGACGCGACAACCGTGGCGGCCGGACTTTTGCATGACGTTGCCGATGACACCAAGCGGACTCTCGCGGATATTGAAAAAGGGTTCGGACCGGAAACGGCTTTTCTGGTGGAAGGAGTCAGTAAATTAGGCCATCTGCGGCTGCCAAAAAAGGATTTACGCATAAGATCTATCGCCGCGAGGGCCGCCGAACCCATAGACTTGGAGGCCGAAAATCTGCGCAAAATGTTCTTTGCCATGGCGCAAGATATACGAGTGGTGCTTATTAAACTGGCCGACAGACTCCACAATATGCGCACCCTTGGAGCTCTTCCGCCGCCAAAACAACAGAGAATAGCGCTGGAAACATTAGAAATTTTCGCGCCGCTCGCGAACCGCCTTGGCATGGGAGAAATCAAAGGACAGCTTGAAGATCTGGCTTTTCTTTATTTATATCCCAAAGAATACGAATGGCTGCTGCAGAAAACCGAGGCAAGATATGAGGAAAGGAAGAAATATCTGGAAAGAGTCAAACGGGTTTTAATTGAGTTGCTCCGCAAAGAAAACATAAATTTTCTTGACATTCATTCCCGGACTAAACATTATTGGAGTTTATATCAAAAATTGCTTTCGCGTGATATGAATCTGGACAAAATCCACGATCTGGTTGCCTTAAGGGTTATCGTGGCAAACATTGAAGACTGCTATCGCGTTTTAGGATTAATCCACAAGCACTGGAGACCGCTTCCGGGTTTCATCAAAGATTACATTGCCCTGCCAAAACCAAATACTTATAAGTCTTTGCACACGACCTGTTTTGGCCCGGACGGAAAATTAGCAGAAATACAAATCAAAACCAAAGAGATGCACGAAGGGGCGGAATACGGTATTGCCGCTCACTGGGCTTATAAAGAAGGCCTTGATGTTGGATTAGGGGGCAATCAATTCGCGTGGGTGCGGCAATTAATGGCCTGGCAAAAACAGGAGCCCGGATCAAAAGAGTTTTTGGAAAGGCTGAAAATAGATTTTTTCAAAAACAGAATTTTTGTGTTGACCCCGAAAGGAGAGGTTATTGACCTACCGGAGGGCGCGACGCCGGTTGATTTTGCTTATGCCATCCACAGCGATATTGGCGACAGATGCGATGGAGCTATGGCTGAAGGCAAATTGATACCCCTCAATAGCGAATTAAAAAACGGGCAAGTCGTGGAAATCATTACCGCCAAAAACAAAAAGCCGTCCCGCGACTGGCTTGAATATGTCAAAACCAGTGCCGCGAGATCTAAAATAAGAGAGTGGCTAAGAAAAAAGTCGGCTGATGAAAACATGCGCAACGGCACAGAACTTTTAAATAAAGAATTCGGCCAGATACACGGCATATCCTTTAGCGGTCTGCCGCAGCGCCGACAAGAAAACTTAATCAAATCTTTCGGGCTCAAAGACTTCGCAAGCCTTGCGAGAGCCGTCGGCGGCGGTGAAATGTCTGCCCGCGATGTATCCAAAGCCTTGCTTAAAGAAGAATCTTCTCCGAGCAGGCAAGAAGTCAAAATAAACTACAGGCCGGTCTTCGGCAAAACCTCCAGCGTAAGTCTGGCGGGAAAAACGGGAATGTTGGTAAATATAGCTAAGTGCTGCCTGCCTCAGCCGGGAGATAAAATCTCCGGCTATATTACCCGCAGCCGCGGAGCTACGGCGCACGGAGCTAGTTGCAAGAATTTTATTTTAGCCCAACAAAAATGGCCTCTTAAAATAATAGAGGCCGCATGGATCGCAGATACCAAAACCCCTCAAATCATTGCAATGCATCTGACGATAGAAGACCGCCTTGGCATACTTAGAGACATTACTTCGGCGGTCAGCGAAGCCGGAGTTAACATTACTAGCTGCGCTACGGGGCCTCGTCCCACGGGTCGGCATTATGTAAACCTCAAGGTGGAAATTTCAGATGCAAAACAATTGGAAAGAATGTTTGAAGGATTAAAAGGAGTAATTGGGGTAATTGAAGCCAAGCGCGTTTAGCTTTTAAATTTTTTAAGCAGATCCTCAACTTCGTCTTTTGAAGAAAAAGAAATTACCAGTCTTGGCCTGCCCGCCTCAATTTTAAATTTTACCTCTGGCAAACCGAAAACCTCTTTAATTTTTTCCTCAAGTTTTTTCAGCTCGGCGGCAAGAACCGTATTTTTGCGCGGCGCCTGCCAGACTCTTAATTTTTGGGATAAAAGTTCGGCGTCTCTTACGCTCAATCCGTCCTTGATGATTTTGGAAAACACCTGCTCTTTTTTTGCGGCATCTTCGACCATCATGATTGCTCTTGCATGCCCTTCGCTTATTTTTCCTTCCCGCAAGGCCAACTGCATTGACGAAGATAAAGACAAAAGGCGTATAGTGTTGGCTACCGATTCGCGGCTTTTGCCGGCGATTTTAGCGATATCTTTTTGGGAAAATCCAAACTCCGATTGCAGTCTTTTAAAGGCTCCGGCTTTTTCTATCGGATTTAAATCCGCGCGCTGAACATTTTCAATAAGAGATAATTCCAGTTTTTGCTGGGTATTTGATTCTCTGATAATAACCGGTACGCGCGAAAAATTAGCCATTTTCGCAGCCAAAAGTCTTCGTTCGCCGGCCACAAGCTCGTATTGAGTTTCGCCGCCGCCAGAACTTTCAAAACGCGTTACAACTAATGGCTGCAATATGCCATGAGCGCTGATAGATTCGGCCAAAGACTCCAGGGCTTCCTGATCAAATTCCCTGCGCGGCTGGTAGGGATTTGATTTTATGCGGTCAATCTCAATTAAAAATACGGCCTCTTTTTTGCTTTCTTGAGGAATGGAAAACGCAGGTTCTGATTTTTTGGGTATCAGTGATTCCAGTCCTTTTCCGAATTGTTGCGGCATATAAAATGTATTAATTGATGTTTATTATAATGGTTTTTCGTGATCCGACCAATAATTGTCGCCGTCTGGAAGATTATTGTCAAAAACAAATGCTAGATTAGGAAAAGTTAGGACTGAAATTGCGACCATAATCGTTAAACTAGTTTTCATTTTTTCATTGGCTGATTGTGTAGATTTTCTTCTCTCCGTTTGGCAATTCGTATTGAAGTTCGGTGTCGGAGAACCACTTGGGTTTGAACGACCAAAGTGGTTCATCAACGGTTTCAATTAATATCTTTTCCTTGGTAAAAAGGTTGTAAAGATAAAGGGATGATGTTTTACCTTCTCTTCGGTATCGCTCCTTAAGCTCTTGGGTTAATTGGTAGTCGCCAGTCCAAATCTGACCTGGCTGAATCGGAACATAACCTGTATTGATATTGGGAGGGAAACCGCCCATGGCTCCATCAGGAGCTTCGTAGATATCGTATTTCCAATTCTGGGTATCTATACGAAAATAAGCAGTCACATAAGCACCGTCAAAAATATTTCCCCAAAAGTAACGGCCGTCCTTTGACCATTCCCGCATATTGAAGTTTCCGATGATGTCGGGATACTGTTGAAAAATATCTTTTGCAGACAAGACAAAAATGTCTTCTTTGGTTTTTAAATCTTTGATTACTAATGCATAACCGTCCTTGCCAGGGTAACCTCTCTCTAAAACTAACCTGCCTTCGCTTGGATCGACGCGGAAATCATAAGAATAATTGCCCAAGAAAACTCCACCCTCTTTTTCCTCTGATAAAAGTACTAAATTATCTCCTTGACCATCGTAGGAATATTTCCACACTTCGGATTTAAAACCTGTCCATTCTTTTACTTTTTGGGGGTCATAGTTTGAAAATCTAATCACATAAACGCCGCATTTATGAATTTCTATTGGGTGATAATTTTTGAAAATATTATTTATCTGAAAAATATGTCTCTGTAGGTTTTTATCTTTATCGGTCACTTTTACAATAATATCCGCTTCTACGTCGCCAAGCGTTCTTTCTTTTTCCCTGATTTCATATTGCACCTCTTCGACGCTATCTACACATTCTTGTTTTGTGGATATTTCTACTTCCTTTTGTTCCTTAGTGGCCCGACCACCAAATAATTGACTAAGTGATTCTGCGAGGCCTCTTATAAAACCGCTTATGGTATTTAAAACCCCGTATAGTAGCTCTGGGGCACTATTAAATGAGAAAGACAGCATGGCAAATAATTGCGATTGGTATTTGCTCCTTAGAGAACTCTCTCCTACCATACGAATCGCATCGATTCCTTTTATGCGAAGACCATCAAATGTTGTTCCCGCAAGGGTTGCTTCTGCATTGTTGCATTGCAGCCCGCTATCCCCAAAGCGGAAGTGGAATAACGCATCGATGTCCCCATCGTTATCTACGTCTTGCAAATGACGTTTTGGGTTGCCATTGCGATCTCGATGTATTTCCTGAGCGCCATTGGGTCCAAATCGAACCGTAGTGGGATCAATTATGGAAGCGTCAAAGAATTGATTAGAAAGGACTGCAACGGTAATAACTCCGTTTTGGTTTTTACAATTAACAGCATTGAGGTCGCTGCCGGGTTTTATATCAATATCTACAATGCGATAGAATTCTGTTTGTTGAATAGCTTGTGGAGAATAATCTAGCTCAAAACTATGAGTAACATTTAGTTCTATTGTATTTTCGTGGCTTGCAGTTGCCGACTCACCGCTCCGATCATATATGAGGACATCTAAATCGTAGCTACCGGTATCGGTACCGATTGCTTTAATGTCGTAAGAGCCATCTTCCGGAGAGCTGATATATATTTCTTGAGTTTCGTGCTCTCTCGGAAGTAATACACCGGTTGCGTCATCAATGGCATCTACGAGATAGGTACCATTAGGAATTTCATCGTATTGGTTTATTGGATCTTTTCCTAATCGCCTTCCCGAAGGGTCCGTAACTAGAAGCTCTGCCGACGAGGATAGGATAAAAGATATTGCGCTGATAGCAACGCCATCGGATGGATAAAACAACCTTAAGCCGTCAAAACCATTATCGTATCCCCTTATTTTATTAACGATGTCCGTGCTTTCATTGAGCTTTTGGGTATTGTACAAAGCTGGATCTTTTACTCCGTAGGTGGCAGCGAGTTTGTTATTGATAACTATAAAATGGTCTCTATTAATACCTCCTCTTCCCGCTTTTTCTTTTGCAATAGCGGGGCGATTGTTGTTTAAATATTCGTTTAAAACCACATAATTATTCAGGTAATCGCCAGACTTTTCTGTATCAAATTTTATTTTATAACCAGAATACTCGGCAACCTTCAGCCAATTAACAGCCCCTTCGGAATATCCTTGGTGAACATTAAGCCAATTGTTAATGGAGCCGGGATTAACATCCTCATTATCTGCTGTTAAAACATCATAATATCGTAAAACCATAACTGAAGAAGTTATGGCGCAACCGCATTCGCGTATTTTTGAACCACAGTCGTAATTACCTATTGCCCCTTCGGCGTAATCTAGTTCCGACCATAGCAACGTCTCTTTCTCAGAAGGATACGGCGACCTCACCTG
Organism: uncultured Candidatus Saccharibacteria bacterium; assembly: GCA_964373345.1. Taxonomy (GTDB): domain Bacteria; phylum Patescibacteriota; class Minisyncoccia; order Minisyncoccales; family CAYJUL01; genus CAYJUL01. The sequence continues at coordinate 3,190 of CAYJUL010000012.1, read as the reverse complement.
CGTATACAACGGCACCAATTTTACCGCAAAATCCACATTTCCCGTTCCTCCGAATTCCTGCCAGCCTGAACCGGCTCCCCTTGCGTCAATCACTCTTGCTCGCCAGTGGTATTGGCCGTCAACAAGGCCGTATCTTATAACTAGGGGTTGCTGGCCGGATGGAGCAAAATCTGATTCTATAAGGTTTGTTTCGTCAAACGACTGATTGAATTCTTTAAGCTCTATCTGAAATTTAACCTGATCATTGTCAGGATCATTAAGCAGCGCCTTAAAAATAACGGTTGATTCAATGGTTCTTTGTTCTTCGGGAATAATCGTTACGCCATCGGATTTGTATTGACTTTGGTTTGAAAAAGTTGGTGGTTGATTGGTTGGAACCCTCCATCCATCCTGCTCCATCCACGGATATCTATCCAGCCCTCCGGTAAATATATGCGGCGCATCCCCTATCCAGTCTGGACCTAGTTGGTCTTGGTTGGAACCCCTTTTCTCATCTATGCCGGTATAATCTGACCAAAAATTCCCGCCGTGCAATGCTGGATCAAAGTTTGCCGGATAACCATTGTCAAAGCTGGCTCCGGACCAATCGATAACCTCTGCCTGAATAGAGTTGTTGATAAAATTGTTGTGATAGAAATGGGCGGTGGAAAAATAATAAATAGAGGCGCCAGCCCGGGTGTTGTCCCGTACGGTATTGTCGATGAATGTGTTGCCCTGAGAGTTATGAAGTCTAATTCCGATATTATTGAGGGTTTCGGCACTGCCGGTAACGGTATTGTTGGAAGAATATGCGAGGAAAAGCCCGTTGGTGTCGTTTGCATCGAGGATGCTATTGCGGATACTATTGTTGTTTGAGTACTGAAGCCAGATCCCAAAAAGATGATTGGACGCAGTAATGTTGTCTAGTGTGGAATTATTGGTTTTCCATAAGAACACGCCCGACTTAAGAACTAAATCTCTGACGATGATATGGTCGCAGAAAATACAATAGAGGACCCCGGCATTCGTTGAATTATCATACGTCTGATTTGCGGCATTCAGAATATAATAAATGGGCTTACCCTCAACCGTGTTGCTTGTATCTATATTGTTCGCGTAATAGGGATCTCCGCTTCCCCAAAGCCTGAAATTCCAGCGGTTTTGGAACATTGCATTGCGTTGCAATGTATTATTAAGGACGCTATCAACAAGTAATCCGTAGCCGCTATTGGAGTTAATGGTGTTGTCGGCAATTGTGTTATTGTGGGCGCCGCCAATAACTACTCCGTGAAAATTATTTAAGACGTTATCCTTGGTAAGGGTGTGGTTTGAACCGCCCCAAAGATAAATGCCGTAAGAAAAGTTAGAAACCCCACAATTCTTGATTGTGTTGCCATCGGAACGGGGTACATAAATACCGTAACCGGAATCTCCCCCGCTAATGGTGTGGCTATTGCAATCCAATACGGTACCGCTAGACAGCTGTACGCTTTGGGTTAAATCCTTGGTAAGGATGCATGTTGAAGTCGCCTCGTCCCAGACGCCATATTGTGAGCATTGACTAGGTATAAATATGGTGCTGCTCTTCGGCTGAAACCAAATATGATGGGGCTGCGAGATATCTTGGGTCCAATGGTAAATCCCGGAGATATCGCTAACGATTACCGTCTCGTTCTTATAGCTGTCTTCGTATTTATAATAAGTAGCGTTGGGCTCCAATCCTGTAATTGTTAATCCGGCGGACGAAGCGACAGAAGAAGCCTCAAGAATGAGGCTTATTGTTTTTGGCACGGATTCCAGGACAACCTTTATTTCCTCGCTGCTTGCAAGAGATATGTTAAGATATTCGCTGTCTGTTATCTCAAAAAATATGCCCGTTCCTTCTGTTCTACCGGGTAAAGAAAAATCCTCCGTCTGAGCAAATAACGGCTGTGCAATTCCTAAACCAAAGAGAATTAAAAGAAAGAAAAATACGGCCTCCTTTTTGCTTTCTTGGGGCCCGCCTGCGTCCGCCTGAAGCGGACTTCGGCCCGCTTCGCCGAAGCTCCAGCGAGGCGAGCGAGGCGAAGGCCCGCCATAGATTGCAGATTTCTTGGGTATTAAAGATTCTAAACCCTTGCCTGGCTGATTTGTCATCTTAATTGACCTGTGCCTCTTGGCCGCGAGCGGCCCCGAGCACTGTGCTTTCTCTGACTTTTTGAATAAGTACTAGCTCTTCGGCTAATTCTCTGTAAGCTCTCGCCGCCGAAGAAAGGGGCGCGTGATGAAAAATAGTTTTTCCCAGCCTTGGAGCCTCGGCCAGAACTACCGCGCGCGGAATTACGGTTTTAAACACATAGCCCGGGAAGTTTTTCCTAACCTCCTGCGCAACATCTCGTGAAATTTTATGATGACGATTATACATGGTAAGTACAGCGCCGGTTATGTTTAAATTATGACCGAGATTGGTTCGCAACAATTCAATGGTGGAAAGCAGCTGACCCAATCCTTCCAGAGACAAATATTCGCATTGCACCGGGATTAAAACGTCTTGAGCCGCAGCCAAAGCGTTAACGGTCAAAAGCCCCAAGCTCGGAGGCGAATCAATAAAAATAAAATCGTAGTCCGGGCTTACTTTTGCCAGCATGTTGGCCAATTTAAGCTCTCTGTCTTGCGTCGGAACAAGTTCAACCTCGGCTCCCGCCAAATCGCGGGAAGAAGGCATAAGATCGTAATTGAAAAATCTGGTTTTGCGTATAATGGCCCTCGGGCTTACGTTGCCGATGAGGGCGTGGTAAACCGACAACGGGATATTTTTGGGATGAAGTCCCAGCGAATAAGTCGCGTTGGCCTGATGATCAAAATCAACCAGCAGCACTTTTTTCCCGAGGGCGGTCAAAAAAACCGGCAGATTTACGCTGATATTTGTTTTGCCAACCCCGCCCTTATTATTGCAGACGGCAATTATGCAAGCCATTATAAAACTTTAACATAGCTTTATTGTGTTTACAAATATCCTGATTTTTGATAGAAAAACTTACAGGCTTGGGTGGCGGAATTGGCAGACGCGCCCCGCCTCTTTTCTTGCCGGAGTGGTGGAACTGGCAGACACGCGGGACTCAAAATCCCGTCTTCGCAAGAAGGTGTGGGTTCAACTCCCACCTCCGGCACCACGTAGGAAAAGTCAATGCCTCGCCCCGCCCGTGGCGGGGCTCGGCGACCAAATCGTACG
>CAYJUL010000011.1:0-13240 GCA_964373345.1 uncultured Candidatus Saccharibacteria bacterium | reverse complement strand
CCGCTATCGCTACAGCCGTAGCGCCCAGAATTCCCACGAGACAGAGCGCGTTCGCCAGTATACTCGTGAGATCTCGTGGTGCCGTCACAAGCGCCAATACGACGCAGGCCAGACCGATAAACGGCAGAACAGTAGGCATCCATCAACTCCTTCTTCCGAGCTCGATTAATCCGAGCTCACTAAGCCGGTCGTAAGCCGCAAGCCACATGACCACGGCTGCATTAAAACCGGCAAAAACAAGCGCTAGAGCAATAACCATTTCCTTACCGTCCTTCCGTTTTATTTTCCCCCACAGAGCTCGTTAACGTTTAGCGAGCTCTGTGGGAAGGAGAACCCGAGGGTTCTCCTTGAATTTGGAGCTTACCGGAAGCTCCAAACCCTACAGCCGTCGTCGGTCCGGGTGGTCGGCCGGGGCAAACCAGATAGCACCGGGTAAGGACTTGAGGTCCTGACCCCCAAGGCTCTTTCGGTCTTGCCGGCCGCCAAGTCTTCCTGTTGACGCCCGTGAGCGTGGACGATACTAGACAGTCTGGCACTTTTTGCTGCGGTGGACATACTACCTTCCTCCTATATTGATATTCTTATTATATCATATCTATATATTTTGTCAATAGCGCGGGCGCGATCTCTCTATAGAATCACTCCCCCGCCCAGCATTTCGCGGCCTTTGTAAAAAACTACGGACTGGCCGGGAGCTATCGCTTTTTGAGGTTTGGAAAACACTACGTTGTAATTTTTATTTTTTAAATTTTGAGCGAGCGTGGCACGGACCAGAGGCTGGCGGTAACGAATACGAACCGAACAAGCCAATGGAAATTTTGGCGGCCGGCCGGAAATCCAATTTATCTTGTGCGCCAAGAGTTGCGTCCTCTGCAGGTCTTTTGCTTTGTTGCTTACAACCAAAACATTATCCTTGGCCCTTTTTTCCAAAACGCGATACGGCCCGCCCGACAATTTAAGGCCTTTTCGCTGGCCGATGGTATAAAAATAAATTCCCGGATGTTTTCCAATAGTTCTGCCGTCTTTGGTCATAATCTTTCCGGTTTTGGGTTTGATGTATTTTTGCAAAAAGTCTGCCAAGCGCACTTTGCCCACAAAGCAAATTCCCTGACTGTCTTTGCGCTCGGCATTGGGCAGGGCGAGCTTGCGCGCAATCGCTCTGACCTGCGGCTTAGTATAATCTCCTATCGGAAACAAGCAACTCCGCAATTGCTCTTGTCTCAACTGCCATAAAAAATAACTCTGGTCCTTATTTTTGTCTTTCGCTTGTAATAATTGATGGGTCGTGATTTTTGATTTTTGATTTTTGATTTTTGATTTTTTAATGTAGTGCCCCGTCGCAATATAATCAAAACCCAACGCCAGCGCCTTTTTTAGGAAGAGGCCAAACTTGATGTATTTATTACACATTACGTCCGGATTTGGCGTGCGACCGGCTTTATATTCTGAAATAAAATAATGAAACACTCTTTTTTTATACTCTTTGGTAAAATCAAAAGAATAAAAAGGAATGCCCAGCGCCGCTGCGGACTGCCTTGCGGATTCTAAGTCTTGCGCTGAGGCGCATTCGCCGAAATCATCGCTTGGGCCCCAGCACTTCATAAAAGCTCCGGCAATATTAAAGCCGGCCCGTTTTAATAAGGCCGCGGCAACCGATGAATCCACTCCGCCCGATATCGCAACCAAAACTTTTGTTTTTTTTAGCGATCGCATGTACTCTTATAAAGGCCACCCCTCGGAGTGGCTTTGATGATGACTGCTAACTATTATCTATTGCCTGCTAACTGCCAACTTTTAGCTATATCTGTCCGCTACTACAGATGCCGCATATGATTCCGGCTTGATCTTCGGCTCAAAACCGTTACCGCGGATAAGGCCGACGACTTCGCGAATCATGTCGCGGGTTCTGCCGTTTTCGCCGACATCGGCGTGAATGTAACGGAACTGATAGTTGAGACCAGACAGTTCTTCAGACATGTTTTGCAGGGCCTCCCGTAAAGTTAAAGCAAGCTCGCAGGAAAGCACTACCTCCTGTAAAACTCTCTGGCGCCAGCTGCCGAAAACCACGAGGGACGCCGGATAGCGCACTTTCTTTAAAAAGAATCTGCCGCCTTCTCCGCTTCTTAAAATTACCACCGCCACCGGAAAAGTGGGTTCCTCTTCAGAGGAAGAGTCGCAGCCGACAATTATTTCATATGATTTTTCCGGCTTCTCCTTCATCCAGCCCGCAATCTCCAAGAGCACCTCGCGAAACTCCAAATTGCCGCGGCTTGGATTATAAAAATAGCCGTCTAATATATTATCCATAGGTCGCATCTCTTTTTGATTTCATTCGTAAAATAGCATTTTTAATTTACCGCGTCAATGATTTTAACGAACTCCTTGCCGATTAAAGACGCTCCTCCGACCAAAAGCCCGTTAAAACCAGCCTCTTTAACATAAGGGGCGGCGTTTTTGGAATTTACCGAACCGCCATATAAAACCGGCAGGGACTCCGACATTTTTTTCCCGAATTTGACGAGAATCATCTTTTTGATTCGTAATCTCGCGTGCGCAGCCTCATCCGGCGCACACGCCATCCCCGTTCCAATGGCCCACACCGGCTCATAGACTACAATAATATTTAGCGCTTGCCCCGGCGTTATCTCTTTAAGCCCTGCGCGCAATTGTCTTCTTAAAACCTCGCCCGTTTTACCTGTTTTTCTTTCTTTCAGTGTTTCGCCCACGCACAAAATGATTCTAAGCCCTGCGCCTATAGCGGCTTTTGCTTTTTTATTGACCACATCATCCGTCTCATGAAAATATCTTCTGCGCTCGGAATGCCCCGCAATGACATATTTACATCCGACATTACTTAACATCTCCGGCGAAACTTCCCCCGTAAAAGCGCCTTTCTTCTCCCAAAAACAATCCTGCGAGCCGAAGGCGAGTCCGCCGAAGCCTTTAGCGAAGGTGAACGCCCCCACCAGATTTGACAAGTATACAAACGGCGGGCAGATTATAACCTCGGCTCTTTTTGTTTTCCGTATATTCTTGTCTATGGCAAGCAAAAGACGCTTGGCCCCAGCCAGCGTTACCGGATTCATCTTCCAATTGGCAACTACGATAGTTTTACGCATGATTCATTTTCTCTGTCTCGCGCCGTCCTTTACTGCGACGGAGGGATTGGCAACAATGTATATTTTCACAGGGCCAGTTGCGCGCCGAGAGTTAAAACGGTTACGATTATGCCCGCAATCGACGATCCGATAACCAATAGGCCCGCGGCCTTAAAAAACGGTACTCCAAAGACGAAAGCGGCGATGGCCCCGGTCCAACCGCCGATAAAAGGAATCGGCGTTGCCGTTAAAAGCACTACGGCCGCGCCCTTGCCCCACTTGGAAAACTTGGAACTATGAGCGTCTCGCGTATGATCAAAAAGCCAGTTAAAAAATCTGTTGAAAAAATACGACTTGCCGGACAAAAACCGCGCGACCGAATCTCCCAAGAGCACTATCAAAATCAACGGCACGAGATTACCCAAAACGGAAAAAAGATAAGCCGACCAGACGGGCATTTTATACAGAGTTATTGCAATGGGAATGGAGCCCCGAAGTTCAATAATCGGGGACATGGCAATTAAAAATGTTTTTAGTTCCGGTAACACAAGATAAGTTTAAAAATCAAAATGCAAAAATCAAAATGACAAATCAAAATCTAAAAATAATCCTTTTTGCATTTTACGTTTTCGTTTTGCATTTTGATATTTGATTTTTGAATTATTGTCGTCTAAGGTATTCCGCCGCTTTTTCCGGCTCAATGGTTGAGATTTCAATACCCGTTCCCAGTTCAAATCCCGCCCAAGTAGCCGTTTTAGGCAGTATTTCCAAGTGCCAGTGGTAGTAATCGTAATTCTTCCCGTCGCATGGAGCCGTATGCAGAAAAAAATTATAAGGCGGATCAGATAAGCCTTTGTGCAGTTTTTGGAGAGCCGTTAAGAAAGCATCGGCCAAATACTGCTTTTGCTCTTCCCGCATTCTTTCAAAATAAGCTAAGTGGTTTTTCGGGAAAACACGAACCTCAAAAGCGGAGCTGGAGGCAAAGGGGCATAAGACAACAAATTCCTTGTTTTCGTATACAACTCTCCGACCGTCCTTTCTATCCCATGCCAACATTACGCAATGAACGCATTTTTTGTGCGCATTCCAATACCGCTTTGAGCCGGCCAAACTGCCGTTTATATCGGGATCCGTTATCGGAATCGCAATAATCTGGGAGTGGGGATGGAGCACTGAAGCTCCTGCCTCGGGTCCGTGATTGTGAAAAATTGAAATATAATTTACAAGTTTTTCATTCATCAGGTCCAAATAACGTTCTTGATAAACATCCAGAACTTCTTGCATCTCTGCCGTAGAAAACTGCGCCGGAGATCTTCCGTGGTCGCGGGTCACTATAACCTCGTGAAACCCTATTCCGCTCATCAGCCGATAAGGCCCCTCCGCGCGCTCTTCAAGATTTGCTCCGGAAGCAAAAGCCGGGTATTTATTGGGTACGACGATTGTCGTCCAGTCTTGAGGAATAATCCTTCCCAGAACCATGCCTTTTGGCGTCAATGGCTGGGCCAGAGGAATTTTTTTGCCTTTGGAATAAATTAAGGTAGGACTTTCTTGCTGGTCTATATTGCAAAATGGACACTGATCCAGCTTTTCCGTCCAGTCTCTCCTTTTTTCTATTTTAAAAGATTCCGGTTTTCTTGCGCGGGCCGTTGCGATAACGACCCAATCTTTTGACACTAAATCAAATCTTAATTCTGACGGGCACGCGCCCGGAGGACAAATCCGGGGTTTTTCCTGACTGATGATTGTGGTTTTATTTTTACTTTTCATCTGCCTTATCGTATTGGCCGCGAAGACTGTTCAGTCTTATGGCCAAAAGCTCAAAAATCATTTTAATCATGCCGGATAGCTTTACTTTGCTTTCAAGATCGTTCTTCCAGCGCACCGGAATTTCTTTTGTTTTATATCCGGCCTTCCCGGCGGCGACCAAAATTTCAGGATCAAATGCCCAACGATTAATACTGCACTTTGGCAAGGTGTCTTCTGCGGCTCTTTTTGTCAAAGCCTTAAATCCGCACTGCGTATCCTGAATGCCCCAAAGGCCGATTATTATTTTGCGCACCAATTTAAATCCTTCCCCTAAAACAACTCGCCTAAGCCATGGTTGTGGCTGGTCTAGTGCGGCGCCTTTTACGTCGCGAGATCCGATTACAACATCAAAACCCTGTTCAAAAAAGGGCAGCATTGTTTCTACTTGGTCTATGGAGGTAGAATTATCAGCATCCGTGAACAAGCGATATTTACCTTTCGCCTCCAACATTCCCTGTCTGACAACATAACCATTGCCGTGATTTTCTTTATTGTCAACAAGACGGAGGTTTTGTATCTTGGACATTAAGGCCTTGACTGCGCCCGAAGTACCGTCTTTTGAACCATCGTTTACCACAAGTATCTCATAGAGATACTGTTGCCGGCGAAGATAGCTGTCTATTGCGTCTAACGTCCTTGGAAGACGTTTTTCTTCATTGTAGGCAGGAATGATAACTGATAGAAAAATCTCTTCTGACATTAGATCATTGTAGCATAAGCCCCCGAATCAAAAAACAGAGGGTAATCCTCTGAAAAACTCGCGGGGTCTCGCCTCCGCCTTGGACTATGACCGTTTTGTGATTTATCTGGCCATCAGTAAATTTATCTTGGCCCGGGTTAAACTACCCACAAAACCGGTGCCATTGGTAAGGCCTATTGGCGCTAGAATGTCTGACTCGTGTTTTTCCTGAAAACGCACTACGGCAGCCTTCGTCAACCCAAAGAAATTTCCGGTCATCAGTCCTTCCGGATAAATTTCCTGCCCCTGCTGTTTTAAAAAGCTCTGAAGGCAGCTTACGTCGGGACCCGACATTCCGTAATACAAATCTATGCTTAAATTCTGACAACTGATTCCAGACGAAACCGCCGCAGAACCCTTAATGCTTGCGAGTCTGGCTTGCAAAACAGCAATCTGGGCTTTTAATTCGGCTATTCTTTGTTGTAATTGGATTATCGTACTGCCAGTTGCATTGGGACTCGTATTCATGTTTTCACCGCTACCTTTAAGATTTAAGGCCCAAGATAAAGCATAAGACGGGTGAATATCCAAAGAATCGTCAAATCTGTTATCCTGGATGGTCGGTATTAAAATCATGGAAAGAATATTTTTGCCGAAATCGGCAAACTCGACGTGCGTTGAATAATCCTTGTTCAATGCCAATTCTCTTATCTGAAACTTATTATTCGGCAATTCAATGATATAGATAATTCTCGTATTTATATTTTTTGGCGCGTTAAAATCCATTCCTAAGGTGTCGTGCCCGCCTATGAATTTATACCAATTTGCCGCCCAGTTCTTCGCCTGCAGGGTTATTGAAATAGTGGTGTCGCCGGAAAGCGGCAAAAAATATATCGATGGAGTTATTTTAACTTTGGCGAGGCCCGAATTTAAATAACAATACTCCGTTTTAATCAAGCACTCGTTGACCGCCAATGCAACCATCCAATTGGTAAAAACATCGCTAAACCTGTCGTTAAAGCCCCCCCGGGATAAAGCGTCATTTACAGCATTTATACCGATGGCCTGCGTTTTTAAGGTGCCTGCCAGAACTTGCCAGCCATAATGATCCAATAAATATTGGCCAAAAAGGTATACGGTTCCATAATCTGTCAGCTCGCCATTCCACTCGGTTAAAGAATCCGTCGGTCTGGTTAAAAATGTTTTTAATCTTTGCTCTAAAATGCTGCCGGAGAAAATATCATTATAGCCTAAAATCGAAGAAGCCATTTCCGCCAGCATCTCCTGCAGCCACAGATCTTCCTGAACGCCGTATTGCTTTTCTTTTTGATTAAAGACTATGAGGTGAGTGAATTCGTGCGCCAGATTGCTTTTCGCGATTGAATCCTGTAATTTCTGGCCGTTGAGATAGATCATCTCTCTTTGATTGGAGGAAGCAACGCCCTGAAGAGTATAATATTCGTCGTCCGATCTCCAATATCCGCTGACATCTTTTTTCATCTGATGCAGTAAAATTGTCATGCGGGAATTATTGTCTATGCCGGGATTCCATTCCGAGCCGAATTTGGAGGTCAGAATCGGATATATTTTATTCTCAAACTCCGAGGTTAATTCATCTATCTTCGCCAAATATACGGAGCGGTCGGTTGAAGGACTGTTCCACCAATCTTTTTCCGCATACCAATACAATTTATCCGAACTTTTTACCAAAACCGCATCTATCTCGTTTCTGCCGTATAAATCATAATTTTTGGATACGTAAAAACTCTGCGCCGTTTGAGCCGAAGCATGGCTAGCTATGAAAAATGCTAATGCAAAAGAAAAAACAAAAAGACTTATATATTTTTGGCGGCCCAATTTCATAGATTTCATATTATCATAATTCTCGCGGTTTCAAAAAACAAATTACCCGTAGTGAGCTCATCGAGTCTGAGACTCTCAGGTCGTTCAGACCGTTTCGGCTCCGAGCCTCAGCGAGGAGCTTCTGACGAGTCTTCAGATCTTCTAATTCAGAGAATCGTCAGATTCGATGAACTCAATGAGGTCGAATGACTTGCCGAATCTATTGCCCCCTGGCGAAAAGCACAATTTTTATGGATTTTAAAATAATCAACGCGTCCATCAAGAATGATCTCTTTTGGATATAATACAAATCGTATTTTAGTTTTTCGCGGGCATCTTCCACGGAATCTCCATAGCTATAATTTAACTGGGCCCAACCCAAAACCCCGGGCTTTACTAAGTGCCTCAAATGGTAATGGGGAATTTCTTTTTCCAGCAACGCCGTGAATTCCGGTCGCTCGGGGCGCGGACCGACGAGAGATAGATCGCCTTTTAAAAGATTTACGGCTTGCGGCAGTTCATCTAAATGCAGGCGGCGAAGAACATATCCGATCTTGATCACCCTTTCATCTTTTTCTTCCGCCCAGCGAGGGCCTTCCTTTTCCGCATCCGGCACCATTGTGCGAAATTTATACAAAACAAAAATTCTATCTCCCTTGCCAATCCTTGTTTGCGAATAAAATAGGGGGCCCGGTGAGGTAAGCTTTGTTAAAAGACCAATGGTGGGAAAAAATACGGCCAACAGGACAAGGCCTATAAGTCCCGACAAGACGTCAATGATTCTTTTTAAAAATTCGTAGACGCTATTTTTACGTCCAAAGAGACGGATAAAAGAATCTTCGTCTAAGTCTTCCGGTGATACTGTTTTGCGCCCGGCTCCGCCATCGTCCCGTTGCCCAAAAATAAATTCTGCGATGTAGCGCCAAACCAAAATCAAGAACACCAGAGTTGCCGTATACAAAAGCAAAATAGTGCGAGGAGCTATGTCCACTTGCGGCCTGAAATAAAAATAAAACGCTCCGGACGCTAAAAGTCCCGCGGCGAAAACGATGGTATTTCTGCCAAAATCGCGATTTTTAAAGGGTTTGGCCTCGTAAAAATCAAAGATCATAAGCAACAAAAGCCATGCTGGGGCCAAAAATGAAAAATGGTACAGAAGCGCATTAAATTCCGCCCCGCCCAAAAAGTCAAGATTACCGTGCCTCGCGACAAGGGCTAAAAATAAAGACAAATAAATTAAAAAAATGTCCCCAAGGACCAAAAAAAGCAATGGGAAACTTCTTAAAAACATGGTCTTAAGTTTCGCGCTATGAAACCTGCGTTAAAATCCATTCATAAGTCTTTTTCAATCCTTCTTCCAGAGTGGTCTTCGGTTCCCAGCCTAAAACTTTCTTACACAAGGCATTGTCTGAATTTCTGCCGCGAACGCCTTGCGGTTTATCTAAAAGATGTTTTTTATGAATACCCTTGTTAGCGATTTTAGCGATCATATCGGCCATCTCGTTAATAGTCACCAATCTGTCTGAACCTATATTGAGAGGCTCTTTAACTTCTGACTCCATCAGGCGATAAGTGCCCTCAACGCAGTCGTCAATATAGCAAAAGGAGCGCGTCTGCAAACCATCTCCCCAAATTTCAATTTCTCCGCCGTCTTGAACCAATGCAATTTTGCGGGACAGCGCCGCTGGCGCTTTTTCTCTGCCGCCTTCATACGTTCCTTCGGGACCATAAATATTATGGTATCTGGCTATGCGAACTTCCAGTCCGTAGTCCTCCATATACTTTTGATACATATGCTCTGAAAATAATTTTTCCCATCCATATCCGTCTTCCGGGTCGGCGGGATACGCATCGCTTTCTTTTAGGGGCGCAATTTCCGCTTCCTCTTGTTTGTAGCCCGGGTAGATGCATGCCGACGATGAATAAAATAGGCGTTTCACGCCCGCAAGCCGGGAAGCTTCGGCCATATTGATATTAATCATAGCGTTGTCTCGCACCACATCGGCCTTAACGGCCGTTATAAAGCCAATCCCGCCCATATTAGACGCCAGGGTATAAACCCTATCTACGCCTTTTACCGCTTCCATAGCATTTCTGAAATCGCGCAAATCCAAAATTAAAAATTCGTCAGCTTCTTTTGATGACGAATATTCCGGATGTTTTATATCCGCGCCCCTAACCCAATAGCCTTTATTTTTTAGATAGCGCACGAGGTGGTGGCCGATAAAACCGCCAGCACCAGTGACTAAAATTTTTTCCATAAATATAGATTAAGAAGCGGGGAGATAAACTTTTGGGACAATCCGCAGCAAATTGGCTTGGTCTCGCCGCGAAATGGCGAGCAATTTGCGAGTAGCAGCAAGTTTTCCGCTGGAGAAAACTTGCGTGTACCAAAAGTTCTATTTCCGAGCGGAATTCATTACGCCACCTTCCCCTCTTTTTTTAATCCTTCCCATTTGTATTCGCGTTCTTTTAGAGCGTTAACGAGCAAATGGAACAAAACCGCCTGCCAACCCTCGGCATGAGGCGTTATACGCTCTTCGTGAACAACCGGAACTATAATACAGGCATCGCCCAGCTTTTTAGTCATTCCTCCGTCGCGGCTGACGATTCCCAATATTTTAGCCCCGACCTCCTTGGCATGCTCCATGGACAAAACCAGATTCTTGGAAGCGTGTTCGCTCCCGCCGCCAACGGAAAAAATAAACAAGGCGTCTTTTGAGTTCAAGCGCGAGTTCTTTAACCAGTAAACAAACACGTTTTCCCATCCGTGGTCATTGGTTAGAGCAGTAAGCTGTGGAACATTGTCTAAGGGCGCGTAAGACTCTAAATTACAGGTCATACGAAAATCGCTGGCGGCATGGGAAGCGTTGGACGAAGAGCCACCCACTCCAAGGAAAAAAACGCGGCCGCCCTGCTCGCGTATGTTCTGTAAAACATCTATGGTTTTTTCTATCTCGTCGCGATCCACGGTTTTCGCGATCTGCGCTGCCTCCTCTAAATGAGTGTTTATATAATCTTTGTAGCTCATGATATTTTATATTTGATTATAGCTGATAACCGGCTGATTTTGCATCATTATAAAACATTCGCACCGTGTCAAGAGACAGCTCGGTAAGATCTCTGCCTATTTGCTCTACGTTTTTGAGCAAATCCGGAGTTACGGTGATAATATGGCAACCGACTTCCTCTGCCTGAAATATGTTAAAAAATTCTCTGGAGCTCGCCCAAAGAAGCTCGGCTCCGTCCACCGCCGAAACCAATTCTGCCGCCTCTTTCATCGCCGGCATCGGGTCTCTGCCGGTATTGGCTATTCTGCCGGCAAAAACTGAAATAATGCTTGGGACGCCGGACGATAAAGCCGGTAGTATATGTTTTACCTGTTCTACCGTTAAAATCGCGGTAACGTTCAATTTAACTCCCGCGCCGGCCAGACGCTTCACCAAGTCAAAACTTGACTCTCCTTTCGTGTTTGTAATCGGGATCTTCACATATATATTTTCCGCCCAAGAAGCTATCTTCTTTGCCTGCCGCTCCATTTCGTCAAACTCGTCGGAAAAAACCTCAAAAGAAATGGGTTTTTCTTTTATTTCAGACAAAATTTCTTTGGCAAACTGTTCGTAATCCGTAACACCGGCCTTGCGCATCAAAGTGGGGTTAGTGGTGAACCCCTTAATATACGGCTTTTGATTCGCCGCCAGCATACTTTCCTTATCCGCACCGTCGGTGAAAATTTTCACGCGCAAATCTTCAACTTTATGCTCCATATTATTTATCAATATTACCAAAAACAGCACTAATTGTCAATCAGTCCGGGTAATGCGCATATTACCAAAAAACCTTGACTAAATCCGGGCTACCAAGTACATGGATTCTGCCCAGAAAATATAAGGGCCCGCGGGACGCGCCGGCGGGCCTTGTTTGTTTTCAGGATGGTGATGCGGGCTTTCTGCGCATAGATATGGAGAGGCAAAAGAGACCCCACACAATCCAGAATGGGCTTGTGACAATCCACATCAATTACTGGCATACTTCTCGTTAGCTCTCTTGTATGCCTCTAACGTATCAATACCGACGGAATAATCATCGCACTCGTAGCCGTAAAACTTCTCGCTCTTCGCTAGAATATCCGGCAAAAGCTGATTGCCGATTTCGTAATATGTGTTCGCCGGCACGTAGTCCAAAATCCTTTTTTTAAAAATAAATATGCCGCGCATTCCTTTGTAATTTTGTGGCAATTCTTTGTGGGGCTTTGCGTGGATTTTAACGAAGCGCAGCTCGTCATCAACTTCTACCAAATCCTTATCTTGTGGATTGGCCGTATCCCCCACGCGCTGCACGCCAATTGCGTTCGGCTTTGTTTCCCAGTAGTCGTAGTACTTGGAATAATCAACCAAACTAAAAACGTCGCCGTAGATGACAAAAAACTTATCATCTAAAAGGGATTCAAAACTCTTTACGCCGCCGGCTGTGCCTAAAATCTCGGGCTCCAAATGATAATTGATTTTTACGCCCCATTTTGAACCGTCGCCAAAATACTCCTTAACTATTTCCGGCAAATAATGTAGATTAATAAAAAACTCTTCAACTCCGTATTTTTTGAATTGTTCAATATTGTGCTCCAAAAGCGGTTTTCCGGCAATCGGAATCATTACTTTTGGAATAGTATCCGTAATCGGGCGAAGGCGCGTGCCAAGCCCGGCTGATAAAATAACGGCTTGTTTTAGCATATTTAATTATTCATAAAGGCTGCTATGGGTGCCGATGGTAACAAATATACGTGCTTCTCGGGAGTGAAATTTATATATCGCCCTTAAGCCGCCGGTGATATTAATACTGCGGTATCCCGTGTGCTTACCGCGCAGAGGATGATTGTTCAGGATTGGATCAAATTCATCTTTCAAAAATAAAACGAGCCGTTCTCGGACTCGTTTTTGTTCGTTTTTACGCAATCTTTTATATCGTTTTTCAAAATTTTTATGGAATCTTATCGTCATAGAGTGGCAAGATATCGCGCCACGGCGTCCGGTGTCTCAAGTTCTGTAGATAAATTTCTTCTTGCCTTAATATCCCCCTCAACTGGCCCAAGGAGCCTCTCTAATTCCGGGGTCATGTGAGGAACGGCAGAGATCCAAACCTCTTGGGTTCTGATAAAATTTCTAAGAGAGGCGTTCATCACATCACTTAAAGAAAGGCCCAACCTTTCCGCGGCCTTTTGAGCATTCCGCTTCACCTCTTTATCGGTTTTGATGTTAATCATTGTTTTTGCCATATATCTAAAGTATATACGTTGGATAGTTATATGTCAACCTTGAGCCCGTCGAATGGGTTGATACTGAACGCAGCCGAAGTGTCAAGCCTTCTTTTGCCCCATAATCTTCATTGCCTCGCCCAGATTTTCTGCCACGAAATCCGGCTTGCCTTTATGTTTTCCGTCTTTGCCGGCATATCCTGTTTCTACCAAAATCATATTAACACGGCATGCCAAAACGTGGAAGCCCTTGTCCACAGAAGTGAACAAGGGCCTTAGGCCTCAAGGAATCAAGGACTCAAAAGCGCTGAGTGCTCAAGAGTTCAAGGTCTCAAGAAGCTACTTGCCAGCTTCGCCGAAGCTTCAGCGAGGCGAGCGGGGACGGACCAGCCGAGCGCGCGAGTAGAACCCGTGGGCAAACCAGCGGAAGTACAGACACCACCGGCCACCAGCCCAGTAGAGGTCCGGCACGTCGCGGCCGCCATCCGGGGACTGCCAGACAGAACCAGGAAAAACGAGGTAATATCCTCGCCATTCCTTGGGGATCTCGCCCTGATGGTACAG
>CAYJUL010000010.1:1194-14255 GCA_964373345.1 uncultured Candidatus Saccharibacteria bacterium | reverse complement strand
AGATGAAGAAACCAAAGCCTCTCTTGCAGAAGAGCTATATTTAATTTGGTCTTTGAATGTGGCCCTTGCATTTTCCATAGCCAAAGGATCGTAAACTGTAATTTTCAAACCGTTTTTAAGCAAGCCCTCTATCAGGCTCACCGACGGCGATTCCTCTACAACGGGGGTATCGGGCTTATACGCCAGGCCCAAAATGGAAACGGTTTTGTCTTCGCCTGCGTTCTCTTGGATTTTTAAAATAAGATTTGGGATTTGAAGTTTATTGATCTCATCCGTAGCCGTGGCAAGCCGCGCGTCAACGCCGTAATTTTTAGCAAAAACCGCGAAAGCTCGGGAATCACGCGGAAAGCAAGGGCCTCCGAAAGAAAGACCTCCTTTCAGGTAATGCGGCGAGACTCTTTTATCCGCGCCTATAGCCCTCGTGATGTCATCAATATTAGCTCCGGGAATTTTCTCGCATATGTTGGCCAAAGTGTTGGCGTAGCTGATTTTCATGGTAATAAAAGCGTTCAGGGATATCTTGGCGATTTCGGCTGAAATAATGGACATTCTGGCAATGTAAGCGTTATTTTCGCATATGTGCCCGTACATCTCAGCCAGCCTATCACCGACCTCCTTTGAGCCCTCTCCTATCAAAACCATATCCGGGCGCAACAGGCCGTTTATAACGTCGCCCAGAGCGATAAACTCCGGGTTATAAGCAACCCCGAATCCTTCGTTAAATTTTCGCCCGGAATGCTCCTCAATCCACGGAATCAAACTTTTATCTATGGTGCCGGGCGAGACAGTGGAAACTATGACAAATGTGTGGAATTCTTTTTTGCTTGCCTTAAGAGTCTCGGCCAAGCTTTTTAACACAGCTTTTAGATGTTCGTCCGAAAAATTACCGTCTTCTTTGCTTGGCGTCGGGACTATTAAAAAAGTTATTTCTGAGGCCCCAATGGCCTCGCTGTAATCTTGCGTGGCCCTAATGTTGTTTTTGCCAGCCGCCAAATATTCTGCCAGACGCGGCTCATAAACCGGAGGTTGGGCCTGATTTATAAGGTCCACATGTTTTTTGTTAAGATCCACGCCGACGACTGAAAATCCTTTGGCGCCAAAAATAGCTACCAATGGCGCCCCAAGTTTGCCAAGGCCTATGACGGAAAGATTTGGTTTTTGCATAATGTAACGCTAAAAATAAAAACGTGGGTCAAAAATCAAAATAGGTTTTAGGTCTTTTTGTATGATTTTCCGTTTTTCTTTTTTAATTGGGTATAGCGATTGGTTATCGGCATCCTTCGATCTTTCCCAAACGCCTTTGGCGTAATTTTAATACCCGGCGGGGCCTGACGGCGTTTATATTCATTTCCGTCAACCATAGAAACGACCTTGCGCGTGGTTGCGGCCGGAAAGCCGAGAGCCACAATCTCTTTTACGCTTTTATCTTCTTCCACGTATGCCTTCAAAATTGGATCTAGCGTACCGTAGGAAGGCAGACTATCCGTATCTTTCTGTCCGGGTCTTAGTTCGGCCGATGGCGCTCTTGCCAGCACTCTTTGAGGAATAACCAGACCCAATGCATTACGATACGCGGCAAGTTTATATACTAAAGTTTTTGGCACATCTTTTATGGCCGCGAAGCCTCCGGCAGTATCGCCGTATAGAGTCGCATAGCCCACGCTGGTTTCTGATTTATTTCCGGTAGTCAACACCATCCAACCAAATTTGTTCGCGAAGGCCATTAAAATATTACCCCTTATGCGGGCTTGCAGGTTTTCTTCGGCAACTCCGCTTTTTAACCCCTTAAATTCGGGCTTCAAAACGCGAAGGTATGTTTTAAATAACGACCCGATGGGAATCGTAAGAAATCTTATGCCCAAATTTTTGGCCAGCAATTTTGCGTCATCTTTGGATATTTTAGAAGTGAACGGCGAAGGCATGGAAATACCAATAACATTATGGCTGCCCAAGGCATCTGCGGCGAGCACAGCTACCAACGAAGAATCTATTCCTCCGCTAAGTCCAATAGCCACCTTTTTAAATCCGTTCTTGCTTATATAGTCTCTTGTGCCTAAAAGAAGGGCTCCATATACCTCTTCAACCAAAGGCAGGAGCTCTAAATTTTGCCTGCCCGCCGTAGCCTTGGCGAAAGCGGGACTTTTGAATTTTGAATTTCTGCTCGATATATCTACCACCAGCAGGTCTTCTTCAAAAGCCTTCGCTCTTGCGACCACGTCTCCTCCGGGACTCACAACCATGCTCTGCCCGTCAAACACCAACTCGTCTTGTCCCCCCACCAAATTCACATAAACTATCGTAACTCTATTTTCTTTCGCCCTTTGAGCGACCACCTTCTCGCGCTCTATGATCTTGCCAGCGTGATAGGGTGAAGCGTTAATGTTCAAGATAAGCTTTGCGCCCAGTTTGGCTTCGTCTTTCACCGGACCCTCTTTGAACCACACGTCCTCGCATATACTTATCCCCAAGACCGTATCTCCTAACTTACGGGGGTCTGACCCCCGTAAGTTAAAAACGAGGGGTTTTGCGCCCGGGGTAAAATACCGTTTTTCGTCAAAAACTCCGTAATTTGGCAGGAGCGTTTTGTGATACACCGCCCTTATTTTACCACGACGAAGAATCGCCGCGGCGTTGTAAATATCCTTGCCGATCCTGTCCGCGAAACCAACCACGACCACCGCGCTACCCGCCATTCTCGCTATGATTTTAAGCTGCCTAAGATTGTCTTCAATAAACGCGGGCTTAAGCAATAAATCCTCCGGAGGATATCATGTAATGGCCAGCTCCGGAAAACAAATAACATCGGCCCCTTGTTTTTGGGCCTTTTTAATATACTTTTTTATTTTGCTGACGTTTCCGTCCAAGTCGCCAACAATAGTGTTTATCTGGGCAAGAGCGATACGAATTTGCATAAACTAAAAGCGCAAAACTGATAAAACTTTTAATTTTAAATTGTGATTTTCGCTTTACATTTTTGGCCCTACGCTTACTTTCCCCATTCTTCCAACGCCTTTTCATATCTTTCCCACGTCCCGCAATCTGTCCAGCGGCCAAAGAATTTAAATCCAGCGAGCTTTCCGTCTTGGGCGAGTTTCGGAAAAACATCCTTTTCAATCATTGAAAACGTTGGCCCCGGGTGATAATCAAAAATGCCCGGGGATAAAAGATAAAGGCCGGAATTTATGTATCTGGCATCATCCCGTCCGGACCAGCTCTTTCGCAAATGTAAAAGCTGGACGGCCGATGGTTTTTCCAGAAAATCTTTAACTTTGTCCTCCTCGCATACAACCATCCCATAATCATGAGGGTTCGGAACGCCAACCAACGCCACCGTGCCTACCGGCGCGATCTTGCGGTGCAATTCGGCCATTTTGTTTAAATCCACCTCTTTTAGCTCGTCGCCATTGGTCATGAAAAAATGGTCTTCCCCCGCCCACGCTCTTAAAAAATGCAGGCCGCCGAATGTGCCAAGCGGATCTTTCTCTTCAAAAAGACGGATGTCTGTTTTTGGATAATAACGCTTCTTCCACCATTCAAAATCGTCGTGAAAGTCGGAGCTGATCAAAACGGCCAAATTATTTACATTGTGAGCCAAAAACAAATCAACCAAGTGGTTTATAATTGGTTTCCCCGCGACGGGCAACAGGGGTTTTGGAACTTCTTTTGTTATGGGATAAAGGCGGGTTCCCTTTCCTCCGGCCAATATGACGGCTTTTTTTATGCTAAAATTGCCGTTTGCCATATTGAAACTTTACCATAAGAATGGCTAAAAGGCAAGCCTCGCAGACAGGAGTGTGTTTTGCGGTTTAGCGCTTATTGCTCCACTTCTATTTTAAGCGTGTCCCATTCGTTTTTCTGAAATTCATCTAAAATCTTCTGATAGATTTCGGACTTTTTGGCCGGCGGCTCTTTAATCAATCCCTGCCTATACTGCCCCTCTTGATTCTTTTCCCACATTTGCTCAATTTTTATAGCGCCGGAGATAGCTCTTATGAAATCATCTTTCTTTTTCTCAAGATAGAAATTAAGCAGATATTGCTCATAGATCGTTCTTAAAACGGAAATGTTTTCTGTGGGCAGCTGGCCGCTTATCGCTCCCAAAGACGACTCAAGAACCTCAAAGGATTGAGACCTGTATGTCGGTCCGGCCTGAGCCAAAGCTATGCCGTAAAATATGCCGGATTGCGGTATGGTTTTGGACTGCTCTAAAAGCGGCGCCATGGCTTGTTTGGCCTCGTCCGCCTTGCCCCGCACCATAAGATTTTGGCCCAGCAAATAAAGAAGGTCGGGCCTTGCGGGCGAAAGCGCAAGGGCCTTGCGATAATAATCTTCGGCCAGTTCGGGCTTGCCTATATTCTCCAAAAACACACCCATATTCATCGCAAAGCGCGGTTCGTACGGCTCGCGCCTAATAAGGTCGTTAACGGCTTCAATATTTTTATTTTCCAGCGCCCGAAATCCGGGATCGTCCCTATTGAACTGATCTACTGATTTTATCAAATCCATGCGTATTAAATCCTGGCCATTATAGTAAGGGGTCAAAACCTCATCTAATCTGGCGGCAAGTTGAGTTATAGATAAGTCGCCGCTTTTTAAGTATATATATTTCTTGGCCTGCATATGCGGTAAAAACGAACCCCACATAAAAAGCGCGCTGCCCAAAAGAGCAAGGATTAAAAATGCGGCGGTAAAAAATACGGGGGTAAAGATAAAAAAGCCTTTGTTGCCTTGGATTTGGGACTCTTGTTGAGATGAAAATCTAAAAGCCGCAAAAGCCAAAAATGCGAAAAAGGCGACATAGGTAGAAATCGTGTCAAAAAGGAATAAATTCTGCGTGAAGTAGGAAACGGCAAAGAAAATAGCCGCGGCCGGATATAGTCGTTCTGTCAAAGACGCGGCTTTATGGCGAAAAATAACGAACAATACGGAAGCCCATAAGCCAAGATAAAGCATAAGGCCCAAAAAACCGTGCATCACCAAAACATCAAAAATTTTATTGTGCGCGCGGTCAAACCAGACATTTTCATACTTAAAATAATTGGGATCAAAATAAGAATTATAAGCAATGTGATAATTTTCGGGGCCCCAACCAAATAAGAATTTTTTTACTCCGACATTTTGCGGATTAATCGCCCTTAAAGAAACTTTCGCGGCTATAAAACGGGTTTGAAATGAACCGACGGAAATCGTGCGCTGTAAAATAAATTGCGGCAATGGGGTCAGGGACTTCTTGGCTGATTGTTTGTATGTTAGCGCCAAACCCCCGACCATGAAAACGGCTAAAACTATTAATCCCGAAATTGCCAAAACTAACGACTTTTTAAGCCCGGCGCCCTTGGGGACCGTTAACGCAAAATAAATTGTGGCGCACAAAAACCCCGCGGCCAACGCCAACATCGCGCCTCTGACCTGAGTCATTGCAATAACGACCGAGGAAGCTAAAATAAGCGCTGCCGCTCCGGCTATGAAAAACGCTTTTTCTGTTTTTGAGCGGCGGGTTTGAAAGACCTCGGCGATAAGAATCAGCGCCGAAAAAATTACAAAAAGCATGTAGCCCGCCAAGTAAGCCGGGTTGCCGAAAGTGGAAACCGGCCTGATCGCGCCATTCCCCTTTATAAATTCAGTCACGGCCTGTAAAACAAAAATCGTTCCGGAAGCAAATGTTAAACCAAAAAATATATTCCATTCTTTTCTTCCAAAACAAAACAGGGCCAAGAGCAAAAAACTAAAGAAAAAGAAAAACCCAATCATGCCCTCTTCCCTTTCAAAATAGCTGAAAAAAGCGCGGTATTTATTAAGCGCGAAAAATGAACTTACAAGCGCTGACAGCAAAAACAAAGCCAAAAAAATAAAAATCGGGTTTTTCAAAAACCGCTTTTTTTCGGCGATAAAACGCGCTTTTTTTTCTTTGTTAGTGGTCAGAAAAAATATGGCCATTAAAACCAAGGCCAAAGCAATAACTCCCTTGATATAAAGCGACTTGCCCTCTATGTAACCGAAAAAGACCGTTTTATTGACTATGAAAGCCGCCAGCGCCAAAGCCAAAAGAACGTATTTCGCGGCGTCTAAGAATATTGACCTGTTATTTTGCGCATCTTGCATATCTTTTATGCTAAATCACAAATTAAATATCGTCAATAATTATTCTACCAAACCAAAAAGGGGCCGAAGCCCCTTTTTGGTTTTTTCCGCCTTCGGCTGGACGAAGTCGAGCCTACGGCGAAACGAAGTCCGCCACAAGGAGCGGTTAACCTAACCCTATGCGCTACTAATTGACGTAGGCAAGGTTAGTCTGCCACACGGTAGCATCCATATAGGTGTCATTGTACGCGGGCGAAGCCGTATCCGAGGTGTCCCACTTAAATCCGACTACGCGGAATTTGTAGAACTCACCAAGGTCAAAGCCTGCTTCCTCGTCAATCTGACCACTCTGCGCGGATACGCTAACCGTGAAGTCGGCTGACTGGTTTACGGCAACCAAGTAACCGTTTGTTCCTAATGTCGTGTTGCTGGGCTGGTTGTAGGTTATTGCCATGCTTGTCGCAATCAAACTCGTTATACTCGCGTTATCATCGTCAATCAACCAGAGTGAAAATGGAGATGTCGTAGCGGTTGAGGTGGGGACATAAAGTCCTAAACCACCGGCTTTAACCGTAACAACAAACGTTCCACTTAGAGTTCCGGATGCTGTTTGAGATGTCGGAGTGTAAGAGATGCCCTTTGACACAAGCGTCAATATCGGACCAACGGAGCTGACTCGTACCGTGTTACCGGTATTCGTGCTGCCCGCAAGCGTTATGGCATCGCCAAGATCGTTCAAAGCCGTAATGTCAGTCGTTGTAATGGTAGATACCCATCCCGACGCGCTGCTGGACGCGGCTGTAAAACCGGCCGCTAGCTTGAAGGGAGAAGTAACATCCTTATCAACGAAGACATCGACTAGATTGGTAAAGACGTATCCACCGCTTGTGAAAGAAGCTGATGCTAGCAACTTCCAAACACCTCCTACCTGTTGGTAGAGGTAACCCGCGCCGGGCGTAGAGCTTCCGTCCGGACTCTCGGCAATACTTGCCGACAAATCCGTAATCTTTGCCCGGCCTTGCGTGGCGGCCAAGTCAAAAATGGCAAGATCGGCTTCAGTTACAACGCCGTTTGCATCCGAAACAACCCTGTAATTCTTAGGGGTATTTGCGTTTGCCGACAAAGTCAATGTTGCCTGTTCGCCCTCGGAAATCTGCACGTCTATAGTATGCGCGGCTAAGGCGGCGCTGGGAGCGTACTGGTTGATTCCAACTCCATCAATAGCCCTTACTCCGTTAGCCACCACATAGACACTCGGGTCGAATGCGCTGGTAACGTATGTTGAGCTGATTGAGGATTGGGCGCTGGCTTTTACCATAAAGTCAACGAACCCACCGGCTTTCACCAATTTCTGGAAGCCATCAATGGTGAAGAGGTACCTGCTGCCGCTTTTTACCACGGTCGTGGAGTTTAACGGCTTTCTGGCTAATTCTACGCCATCGGCCCACAGACTCATATTGCTAAGCTGGCGGGTGTAAATGGTGGTCGTGGTGCCGAAGTCAAATTGCATTCTCTCGGCGATGGCATCGCCGTAGGTTGATTTGACCCTGACGCCCAAAACCGGAACATCCACCTGGCCGGCTTTTATGATGGTGTTATCTGCTGGGGAAGGAGCCCACTCAACTGCTAATGTGGCTTCAACTCCGGGAGTTGTAACTACAACTCCGCCAGAGGCTGGAACGCCAACGACTGGAGGCGTTACGCCAGCTAATGCCGTGTATTTGGCTCTTGATTTAGGACCAAAGTATCCGGCCGCCGGTGAAACACCGTTAGCTGCCTGCCATTTGGCAACGGCCGCCTGGGTCAGAGAACCATAAAACATGGTTTCGCTGCCGGGAGAACCAACGCCAGAGGCTGCAACCTGAAAACCAGCGCCATTCAGATATTGCTGCAAGCACTTCACTGCGTCACCGCTTACCCCAAGGTAAAGGTTCGCAGAGAAAGCGCAAGCGCCTACCGAGCCTCCGGGTAAACCTGACAACTGAGCCTGCAGTGTCGCGATCTGAGCCAATAAGGCTTGGATCTGCACCTGCAATTCATCAGCAGTCACGCCGTAAGCCGGAGCGGCTAGCATACCTGATAGCGTAATAGCAGTCGCTACTGCAACGATTTTCTGTTGAATTGATTTATTCATTTTGTTGATTTATTAATTATTTTCTCTATCCGATCGCCTAAATAGGCTGTTCCGAATAGAGCTCTCGACCTTTATTGTTGTCTATACTAGTCGCGCGTATCTTTGTTCGCGGCCAAGATCTTTGAGCCGCGAGCGCCGATAGCGCGACATTGTCAAATTTTTAAATTATCTAATGATAACACGCTTTGTTTGGGTTTGGAATGTGGAAAACTGACGCCGCGGCTGAATCGCCGATTTCGGGCGTTATCTGATGTTGCCTATCCTGATAATAGCTTCCATGGCCGTGATGTAATCTCCGGCCGCAAAAGCAGACTGCGCCTCGTCAAATAACCCTTCTTGTTCATCGGTTAGTGAAGCGGAAGATAAACTTTGCAGCTCTCTTTCAATTATAACCGCGAGCAGATTCTCCGTCTCTTCAAGGGTTTTCTCGGCAAGCTCTCGTCTTTTATCCGAATACAAATCCGTATTCAGCATGGCCTCAACCTCTTTACTGTCTTTTTCCAGTTGATTAACCAAAGACGTTATTTTAAGAGCCTCTTTTTCATTTTTGGCGCCCAAAACGCTTACTGCCTTACTAAGGCTTTCTTGATATTCCTGAAGAGCCGGCGCAAGCTTATCTGTATCGTTGTTGATGGCGGCTTCTTTTAGGGCCCGCACGCTCGCGGAGGCGGTTTTTAAATGCATTTCTGCCGGATTACCGGACAAAAGAGAGGTTTCGCCCTGAATTACCGCCTTTTTTACCGAGTAAAGCGCGTCTCCGGGCGTGCTATTCTGCACGAAACCAAAGATGCCCATAATGACAACAAATGCAAAAGTGGCCGCGCCGGCCCTGCCAAAAGCGAATTTTTGTCCAAAAATGAAAGTCTGCCATAAAACTCTGGGCATACTGTCCGCAACCCTATCTGATAGCGTTTCTTGCTCTTGAGCCAAAATCCTGTTTTTAGTCAAAATAGCCCAGTCCTTTCTGGGTTTTAGAGTTCTAAGTAGTTGAAGTTGAGATATAAGCTCTTTTTCTTCCATAGTTCGACAGACTCACTATAAAATGGTTCGGCTGGCTCACCACAAGTGGTTTTTGCCGCCTTATATAATTATGACGAGAAAACAGCCTTTTTATTACACCCCTTATGATGTGTGCTAAACCAGGTTTAGCACACCCCCGCAGGTTTAGCACACCCCCGTTTGGCACACCCCCGAATGAGCTCACGGAGATAGTATGACCACCAACCATCTTGTGGTGAGCCTGCCGAACCCATCAACTGCCGTCTGGCAGACGCTCTTTAAGGGTCTGCAGCGCCCGATGAATGGTAACGCGCACAGCCTCCTCAGATTTTTTGGTCATCTTGGATATTTCAGGAACCGAAAGTTCGTCTATGTAGTACCACGTTACTGCTTCCCTGTATTCGTCTTTAAGCGCCGCAAGCGCGGTCTTTACGCGCTCAAGCTCCGAATGCACGGCAACTCGGGCTTCCAGGCTTTCACCCGTATCGGCTATGGCCACGCTATCCACCGATACAAACTGCGCTTGTCCTTTATCCCTGTAATGATCCACCACAAGATTACGCGCCACCTGATATAAAAAGGCGTTTATGTTGCCAATAGAATTGTGTTTTTTAATTTTCTGCCAAGTGCGGCTGAAGACCTCTGAAGTTAAATCTTCTGCCACTTCTTGGGTGCCAACTTTTAAAAAAATAAATCTGTAGATCTTATCTACATAGTTCTCATAAATGTCACCGAAATATTTTTTAGTCCTAGACATTATTTTTAGAATAACGACTATAAATCAGTAATCACGCGTGTCA
Organism: uncultured Candidatus Saccharibacteria bacterium; assembly: GCA_964373345.1. Lineage (GTDB taxonomy): Bacteria > Patescibacteriota > Minisyncoccia > Minisyncoccales > CAYJUL01 > CAYJUL01. The sequence goes on along the minus strand of CAYJUL010000010.1, from coordinate 4,241 downwards.
CTCTTTGGCACTTAAGATGGTAGTGACATTTCTTCTGTCACTATCGGTGGCACTATTTCGCTTCTACCATTAGGCGCGTAAAAGGCTGCCCTTCCGTTGCCCGCTTTCTTTATTATATCCTTTTTAAGCAAACCATCTAAGTCCCTGATAAGGGTTCTGCGGTTAATTTCCGGGAGCTGGCCTAAAATATCTTTAAGCGTGATTTTGTTTTGTTGAATGATAATCCCTGCTATCTTTTGTTTTCTTTCGTCCGGGGAATACGGTTTCTCTGCGGTCTTTTTTCTTTTTAGACGTATGGAGTTATTGCTTTTGTCCGTATTAAAATTAACCGACGCGTCTTTACCTACGCCCCCGTCTCCATCTTGTGGTGAGCCTGCCGAACCATTAATAAACGCCTCGTACTCTCTTTCAAGGACGCAAAAATTAGCCTCTTTAACCCAAAGACAGCTCTTTGCAATCGCAAAATATGACTTTAGCAGGGCGAAGTTGCGGCCTGCGGCTTCTGTTTCTTTCGCGGACCAAGAAGCTAAAATTTCATTAGCCGCTTCTCTAAGGGAGTACCTTAAAGGCTCTTTTTCGGGGAAAAGATCGGTTACCCTGTACACGGCCAAAGTCAATTTAAGCAAAAAATCCTCTTTATTGTCGGGATTCATGTTGGTTAAAACGCGGGCGCAAAAAAACATAATGGTGTAGTTTGCCGTTTACACCATTATTTCAAACGCCATTATCATTATATATATGTAGAAAGATATGGCAAGACTGCTATGCTGTGGAAAACTCGCCGTCCCTAAAATATCTTTACGGAAAATCTCCTTCGCAGAGAATATCGCCCGAATCGTCAAAAGAATTTTCTGCCATTGCCAGCTCGCACAAGCCCCCGCTTCCAGGCCACCACAAATGCGTATTATTATCAGTAAATTCGGAATCGGTCAATGCCAAGCCGCGAATCGCCTCGGCGGCCAAACCGACTTTTTCGTGCTGCCTGATTTTTACGCCGTTAATAACAACTTTGCTTTCCGGGGCTTTAATCTCAACGCCTGCCCTGAAATTAAGCTCAACAACCGAATTCGTTATGGAAACTTCTCCCCTTTCTACGAATACCGCGCCCTTTGGCGGAATTCCGCTTATCCAACTGCCGGATGAACCCCCATATCTGACAACAACATTGTCTAGTCGCGAAGCCAGATTGGGAGCATTAAATGCCAGAGTAAAGTTTCCCGGTTGCGGTGAGGACGAGTCTCCGTTGGCATCCGTATCTCCTCCGCGCTCGTCATCTGAAAGAGCGGTAAAAATAACCTGCTCTTCCGGGGTTCCAACCGCTTCCAAAATTCCGCGAACATCAATTTTACCCAACAGTTTTACGATCATGCCCGCAGATATGGTAAGTTTGGCGTCTGGATTAACTGTGACTCCGCCCTCGATTATATAAGGAATATCGGAAGACCAAACAGCTTTGCCAACTACCGAACTATTGCTCCCGCAGCAAACAATCTCAATGCCGTTTCTGCTTTGACTATTAAAAACAGCGCTGTTGGTGAAAACGGCAGATGAATTAGGTGAAACGCGGGCAGGAACCCGGTTGCCGTCAAAAGTATTGCCGTCAAAAAGAGGAAAACCAGAAGCAACAATGACGCCGTATCTGTTGTTTTTAAAGACGTTATTCCTTATCGCCGGAGCGCCGCCATTAATGGAAAGAGCAGTAACATTTTGAGGGCCGCTGTCCGGATCTTCAAAATCTGATAATATAGAATTTTCAATAATCGTTCCTTCCGGCGGATTATCCATAAAAATTCCGCTTATGTTTCTGTAAGCTATGCCGTGGCCAATAAGTTCTATGTCGCTAATTGCAATTTTAGCGCCGGAAACGCGCATTGCCCAGCGCTCGTCTGGTCGGCGTTCACATCCGGCTTTTTGCATGATAACAAAACTTAACTCGGAATCCGCGCTGGTGGAATTAAACTTCAAACCGCACCATAAACCGTTTTCAGAGGAAGCGGTAAATAATATCGGATTGGCCTCGGCGCCGGATGCAATTAAGGTCCCATCTATCATTAAAGAACCCAACGGATCTCTGCCCCGACGGCCCGTGTCCGAATTAAATTTTACGGTAACTCCGGACGCAACGCGCAATATTTTATTTTGAGGAATGGTCGGCTCTGCGGGATAACCGCCCGCTCCCAAGAGTGGTTTTATAATCCATGGACTGCCGAGTTTTGTTAATATAAGCTCGTTAAAACCTTCCGTATACAGATCTGCAAAGTGGCGCTGGTCTATCACTGTTTCGCTCAAAGAAACGCTATTGGGATAACCCGGAGTACCGTTAATACGATTGTTGCCCGCGTCTTTTCCGTTACGCGTAAAAAGATTATTGTTCGCCCAGTTCCCGGGGTCTGGCCCCCGTATGGCTGGATTGACGCGTTCCATGGTCCGTCTGGTGCTTGAAGCCGTGTTGTCGCCAGCGGGCCAATCCTCGCCATTGCAAGCTGTCTGGTCTATGAGCGTACCGGCCGCATCGTAAAGACTTAACACCTCGCAATTTTCATTACCTAAACCATTGCCAAAACTTCCGCGCCATTGTTCGGTTTCCGAAGTCGTTGTATTGTAAGTTCTTTCAATTAGGTAAAAACCGGCCGCCGAAATTAGAGTGTAATCCCGGGTGACAAAAGTTATATCAGGGCCGCCATCCGAGGATAGCAATCGCCAACGCGCAATATCTATTGGCTGATCAGTTGTGTTAAGAAGCTCTATCCATTCGTCTTGAGCCTGCGCCTTTGTTCCCATCCAGGCAATTTCATTAATGACTACGGTTTTGGGAGTAGTGTCTTCTGGCTCGGGTTCTGGCTCGGGCGGGGGCTGGGTGCCTGGACTTATATTTTTCTGACGGGGCGTGGGATCCTGCAGTTTAAAATCCATATAGTTATTATCATTGTCATTGTAGGTTTGACTTGACTCATCCCAAATTCTGCCAATAGATTTTTCCGCGGTCGGATTTTGAGCGGCCGCGGTTTCAAAATCCTGCGCTTGACCAAAGCCGACTTTATCCACAA
>CAYJUL010000010.1:0-1094 GCA_964373345.1 uncultured Candidatus Saccharibacteria bacterium | reverse complement strand
CCTGGTCCCAGATACGGCCAATTGATTTATCGGCGGGATGATTTAACGCAGGAGCTGTCTCAAAATCCTGAGCCTGGCCCCAACCGACCTTATCCGTAATTTCTTTGTTCGGGTTCTTGAGAACTAAAGTAGTATCGTCGCCAAGCGAATAATCGGTATAAACCTTAACTCCGCCGGGCCAAAAGGTTTCGCTTCGGGCAATCAAAAAATAGTCCTTGGCTTTTATAGTTTTACCCTCAAATAAATTTTGGGGCGCGTAGGAATCAAAACCATCGCCGGATTTAGTTTTCTTTTGTAAATACCAACCGGCCAACGGAACATCGAAGTTATTGGGATTGTATAGCTCGACGAATTCTGAAGTTTCGCTTTCGCCTCTAGTTTTGATTTCTGAAATTAGAATTTTAGAATAGGTCGGCTTTGACGGAGGGCTGGGAAGACCGCTGGTTGTGGTTTGATCATTGAAAAGGTTTTCATCGTCTTCGTTTAAATCTGGGTTTTCTTCCTGATTTTCTACTTTTTTGTCTTTGTCTGGCGAGACTTCATCGCTTGCGCCAAGGATACCGGGCCTGCCAGCGAGCGCTGCTAACTGCTGCTGCAAAATATCTAACTGTTCGGCGATGTCATCAAGTTGATTTTGAAGATCGCGCAGTTTATCCGCGGAGTCTAGGTTTACGGGGGTCTGACCCCCGTAAACCGGGGACTGTTCTTGCCCAATTTCTTTGGTTGTGGAAAGTGTGGAGGTTTGACCTCCACCAAGCACGTAAACGCCGGGTACGGAAAGCCCCGGAAAATTAATCTGGGCTTGAAGCAATTGTAGGTTATCCGCTATGCCATTGATTACGTTTTTCAGAGCCGAAACAGCTCTGTTGGCTTGCACCTGAGCGTTATGCGCCGCGATATTAAGGGCGCCGTAGGCCGTGCCTACTGCCTGGCCAACTTTTTCCGCAACCAATTCCTTGCTAACCGGCCGAGCGGCGTAGGGATTTACGTATTCGGCTTTTGCCCAGGGATCTGTGGGAGACTCACCGCCAACCGGCACGGCGTAACAAGGATTGCAAATTTCTTGATTTAATAACTCGTTAAGTAATTCTGTC
>CAYJUL010000009.1:0-14521 GCA_964373345.1 uncultured Candidatus Saccharibacteria bacterium | reverse complement strand
GGCAATCTGGCGTCCGACCCCGAAGTGCGCGCCACCGCTTCCGGACATCAAGTCTGCTCTTTCAGGCTTGCAACAAACAGATTTTGGAAAGACTCAAGCGGTCAAAAACAGAGCAGAACGGAATTTCATACTGTGGTAGCGTGGGGAAGGCTATGCGACATTGCCGCAAAGTACTTAAAAAAAGGGGGGCTGGCTTTTATTGAGGGACGCATTGAAACCAGATCTTGGCAGGACAGTTCCGGCGCCAAACGCTTCCGTACGGAGATTATCGCTGAAAATCTTCAGCTGGGTCCGCGGCGTCTTGCGCCATCGGAATATTCCCAAGAACAAGAAAAGGCGGAGGAGGTGCCCATCATAGAAGAAGAAAAAGAAGAAGACATAGACGTAAGCGAAATACCGTTGTAGCTCGGATTGATGCGGGTGCGAACTCCGCGCCGACGCTGATTTACACGGATAATTTATCCGTATAAATCTATCCTGGTTCGCATATCCGTGTTGCGAGCACAAGTTAATGGATTGTTATTTTTGCAAAAAAAATATTACAGAAATAGATTTCAAAAACACTATCCTTTTAAGAAGGTTTAGTTCCGGCTTGGCTAAAATAAGGGGCAGGAAAAAAACCGGGCTTTGCTCAAGGCATCAGCGGGGATTGGCGAGAGCCATTAAAAGAGCTAGATACATGGCCATTCTGCCGTATACGGCGCAATAGCGAGCGATACGCCTGATATATCGAGCATTCTGCTCGCTATAGATTAAGGGATAGGCGCTTGCATCAAACTCATCAAGCAGACGCGGTTAATTTCCCGGCCCCGAACCAATCCTCGCTTCGCTCGGATGTTACGGGGCGAGCATTCCCGCGATACGGGCCGAAGTAATCTATTCCTGCCCCGTACTCAAGTCCCGAAGGGATTTGTAGTATCGGGGCGAAAAATTACTGCTCATATCTCGCCCCGCCATTCCGCTTGGCGGAAACCGTGCTGGCGGAGCTCCGATGTGCTCCTTGATGAGCTTGACGCTTCGCTTAGGGGGCTAAAACAAAAAGCGCCCTTAGGTTGGGCGGTACCTCCGATGTGCGGAGTATAAAGAGGCTGGTTATGCGCCGGCTTTTTTTATGCGGCGATCAAGCGCCTAATTTTTTAATTATCGCTTCTTTGATCTTTTTCGCGACCGGAGAGTTTTCTTTAAGAAAGGCCCGGGCTTGCTCTAATCCTTGACCCAGTTTAATATCTTCGTACTGCAACCAGCTGCCGCTTTTATTGATTATTCCTCCGGCAAGGCCCGTATTGACAAGATCGCCCAAAGCCGATATGCCCTCGTTATAATAAATATCAAACTCTGCGATCCGGAACGGCGGAGCGACCTTATTCTTAACTATCTTAGCCTTTATTCTTGAACCGGTGATCTGATCGCCCTGCTTAATCTGGGCGATCCTTCTAAGATCAATGCGGACAGACGAATAAAACTTAAGAGCCAGCCCACCCGGAGTAGTTTCGGGATTGCCAAACATAATCCCTATTTTCATTCTGGTTTGATTTAAAAAGATAACCGCCGTCTTGCTTTTGGCGACGATGGAGGCCAGTTTACGAAGGGCCTGAGACATTAATCTCGCCTGCGTGCCAATAAATTGATCCCCTATTTCTCCGGCAACTTCGGCTTTTGGAACGAGAGCCGCTACCGAATCCACCACAATAACATAAACGTCTTCCGAGCGAACCAATGCCTCAACAATCTGCAGGGCCTGCTCTCCGGAATCCGGCTGCGATATTAAAAGATCGTCCACGTTTACTCCTATCTTTCTGGCATAATCCGGATCCAGGGCGTGTTCCGCGTCTATAAAGGCCGCCGTGCCTCCCTTTTTCTGCGCCTCGGCGCATATATGCAGCGCCAAGGTACTTTTGCCGGTGGATTCGGGGCCGAAGATTTCAATCACTCGGCCCCTGGGAATGCCGCCGATTCCAAGCGCCAAATCAAGAGAAATGGCGCCCGTAGGAATGGCGTCTACATCAACCCTGCTTACGTCTTTCAGGGTCATTATGGCTCCTTCGCCAAAACGCTGTTTAATTTCGGCCAAAGTTTCCTGCAAAGCTCCTTTTTCCGTTTTAGATTCTTTTTTCTTGGCCATAAAGTCCTACGAATTACGAATTTCGTCAAATTATGAATTAAAATATTAGAGGCTAGCGAGCGAATACAAGTTATGGAACCATCCGCGGGCGAGCGGGCACGGTTCGAGCAAAGCGAGAGAGCGAGCGCGTGCCGCAACTTGTATTCGTGAGCGATCTAAACTTTATCCCACCCTTCATTTTCTTCTTCCATTGTACCACTTTTTCCGATAAGCACCTCTCTAGGCTTAGCTCCTTCGCCGGGTCCCACGATTCCGCGCTCCTCCAACATATCTATTAATCTCGCCGCCCTTGCGTAACCCAACCTAAGACGCCTTTGCAAAAAAGATGCCGATGCTTTTCTGGTTTCTGTAACCAATTTTTTAGCTTCCTCATACATCGGGTCGTCGGCATCTTCGCTAAAATAAGTTCCGGCCGAATTCTCATCGTTCAAAATCTTTGCAAGATCTTCGGCCATTTTAACTTTTTCTTCCATATATTCTTTTTCTTTTTGTCCACCCATGGCTTCGTCTTTTATAAACTTTACGGCCTTGCGCACCTCCTTTTCCGAAACGTATGCCCCCTGAATTCTTCTCGGTTTTGACATTTCGGCGGAAATGAAAAGCATATCGCCCAGACCGAGCAACTTCTCGGATCCCGCCGCGTCAAGCACCGTTCTGGAATCAACTTGAGAAGCGACCTGAAAAGCCATACGCGAGGTAATATTGGCTTTGATGAGACCCGTTATGACTTCAACCGAGGGCCGCTGGGTCGCCACCACAAGATGGATGCCCGTGGCTCTTGCCATCTGCGCAAGCCTGACAACGCCGGCCTCAATATCGCGTCCGCGCGCCGCCATGAGGTCCGCCAATTCATCAATTATCAGCACTATATAGGGCATTGGCTCCTCTTGTTCTTTCGCGATCAACGAATTATAACTCAAAATGTCTCTGGCCTTGGCCTCAGACAATACCTCAAATCTTCTTTCCATTTCGCCCACCAGCCACTTTAAAGCATTAACAGTCCTTTGCGGATCAAAGATGACCGGAGTTAAAAGATGCGGCAGGTCATTGTAAACAGGAAACTCAACCCTTTTAGGATCAACAAGTATAAAACGCAGTATATCCGGCGAATTCTGGTAAAGCAGGCTTAATATAATAGAATTAAGCCCTATGGTTTTTCCCGTACCGGTGCTGCCCGCAACCAAGAGATGCGGCATTCGCGCAAGATCCGCATAAACGGGGTTACCGGCAACGTCTCGTCCTAATGCAATCATTAGATGCGCGGGCGAGGTTTGGAGAGCCGGATTTTCAATTAAGTTTCGGAGGCGCACCTGCACTCGTACTCTGTTAGGCACTTCTATGCCCACAAGCGGCCGACCGGGTATTGGCGCTTCTATTCTAATAGGGTGAGCGGCTAAGGCCAGCGCCAGATCGTTGGAAAGCCCCACTATTTTTGAAAGTTTTATGCCCTCGGCCGGTTTTATGGCGTATTGGGTCACGGCCGGACCTATGTTGATTTCTGAAATCTCAATCGGTATGCCAAAATTATCAAGCGTACGCTTTATTATTGCCGAATTAACCTTAATGTCTCCCGACTGGGCCTGTCCTTTGTCGGACTCCAATAAATCAATGGGCGGCAAGCGATAAGCGGAAAATTGAGAAATTGCGTCTTTTGCGCCGAAAGCTTTTTCCGAACGGCCCTCTATGGATTTTATTTGAAAAGCGTCTTTGCTTCCGTCGCTTACCACGGGAGCCATATTAAGAAGACCGGCTTTATGCGCCACTTCTTCCTTTGCGGGCGCGGCCAGCTCTTTAATTGTAAATTTCGGGACAATGATTTTTTTGAGGGGGGCGGCAACAACTCCTCGCCACGTCTCACCGGACGGCTGACCGGCGTCTTTGGGCATCATGCGCCAGACAATAACGCCTCCGACTCCTATAAACACCAAAAAAACTGCCAGACTCGCCCAAAGACCAAAGGCAGTCATCGGCAGCCAACTTATTATGTATCCCAACCATCCGCCCATGTTAGCCGTTTCTTTACCGTAAAAAATAGCCAACGAACCCAACATACCGTTAATTCCGAGAAACGCCAAAACCAGCGCTGTCGCAACCGGGGCGAGAAAGTTGTTTTTTTTGGTGGTGAAAAGAGTAATGCCTATAAAAACTAAAATGAGCGGCGCAGCGAAAACCGTTTTACCGATGATAAGCGCGGAAAACCGCATTAAGAGTTCGCCCGCCCTGCCCGCCAAACCAAAAAAAGAAAGGCCAACTATAATAGCGGCCAGAAACATCGCCGTACCCCACAGAATGCGGTGAATGTCGTTTGGAAGAAAGGAATGCTTTTCCGGTCTTTGATTGGCTTTCTTGTTCTTTATTTTTTTACTCTTAGCCATACCCCGAAGTAGAAATTAGACGAGTTCCGCCTGAAGCGGAAAAGGTGTCCGCTTCGGGCAATAACCGTCAAAATCGTAATAAGATTGCTGATGGGTGCTTTCCCCCGAAAGAAAATTTGTTCAAGGACTGGTCTGGCCCAGCAGCAGAGCGAAGCTCGGTGCTGGACTTAGTCCCGTACTAAGCTTCGCTTTAGTGCGGGGTTTTCTTTTCGGGGCATATCTTTATTTTATGGCAAAATAGTCCAATAATCAAAGTGTTCTTACTTCTTGAACCCCGTTCCCGCCGGTATCAATTTTCCTATAATAACGTTCTCCTTAAGCCCCAGAAGTCTGTCTTCCCTGCCCTCAACAGCCGCCCTAATCAAAACTCTGGATGTTTCCTGAAAAGAAGCGGCGGACAAGAAGCTTTCCGTGCTCAATGCCACTTTGGATATTCCAAAAAGCACGGGCGAGCAGACCAGGCCCCGCTTTTTTTCTTTTTTGAGCCTTATGTTTTCCTCTGCGGCTTGCGCGAGTTCCACTATTTGCCCCGACACAAAAAGACTGTCGCCGGCATCTTTGATTTTGACGCGGGAAAACATCTGGCGCACGATTACCTCAATATGCTTATCGTGTATAACCGCGCCCTGTGAAGAATAAATTCTTTGAACTTCCTGTAAGATATACCTTTGGGCGGCCTCTTGGCCCGCGATCCTAAACAATTCTTCCATGTCAACGCTCCCCTCGCAAAGCTGCTGCCCTTTTTTAATCTCATCGCCTTTTTTAACCCACAAAGACATATTGGCGGGGATTTGATATTCTGCGATTTGATCTTTGGCTCCTTTTTTCCTGCCGCGCTGATCTTTATCCGGTGTAATTTTTATTTTGACGGTTTTGTCCGGCAAGACATCAATAACCCGGCCGTCGTTATCGGCTATAACTGCTTTGCCGGCGGGAGACCTTGCTTCAAATAATTCTTCAACTCTAGGCAATCCCTGCGTAATATCGGCCGTGCCGGCCACTCCTCCCGTATGAAACGTGCGCATAGTAAGCTGTGTGCCGGGTTCCCCGATGGCTTGAGCCGCAACTATGCCAACCGCTTCTCCGACTTCAACCAGTTTATTGAAACCCAAATCCCACCCGTAACAAAATTGACAGATGCCGCGCACGGCGCGACAAGTCAGAGGTGAACGAACTTTTATCTCCGTCGCGCCGCTCTCTTCAACGGATGCGACCTTGCTCCAATCAAGAATTTCCCCTTCTTTAACTATAACTTTGCCTTGCTTGTTTTTAATACTTGCGGCCGTAATGCGGCCCACTAGTTTGTAAATAATTTTCTGGCCCAAAACTTCCGCGTCCGCCTTTCTGATGACAAAACCGTCTTCGTCCCGGCAGTCTTTTTCCGCAACCACCACTTCATGAGCGACGTCAACGAGACGCCTTGTCAGATATCCCGCCGTGGACGTGCGCAAAGCCGTATCTGCCGTACCCTTCCTTGCGCCGTGCGTTGAAATAAAGTATTCCAAGACATCAAAGCCCTCCTTAAAAGAACTTTTAACGGGCAGTTCTATGATTTGTCCGGCCGGATTAATAACCAAACCCTTCATGCCTGCCATTTGCACGGGTTGCGACCAGCTTCCCCGCGCGCCGGCATCCACTATTGCAAAAACGGAACCGCCTTCGGGCAGGGCTTTGGGCACGAGTTTTTCTACTTCATTTTTGGCCCCCTGCCAAACCTCTATCGTTCTTACTCTTTTCTCTTCTTTGGATAAAAGCCCTTTCATATAATAAGAATGTATCTTGTCGGCCTCTCTTTCCGCATCGGCAATAATTTTCTTTTTCTCGGTCGGAACATAAAGATCATCCATCCCCCATGTTATGCCGGCCAAGGTAACGTATTCAAATCCAAGGTCTTTAATCTTGTCTAATGTCTCTGCCGCCACTGCGGCGCCATACTTTTCAATTATGGTGCTGGTGACTTTATCAAGGCGTTTATAGTTAAGGGTATCATTAACAAATGGGTAATCATCCGGCAGGGCCCTGTTAAAAATTATTCTTCCCGTCGTGGTTTCTATCAAGTCTTTTTGGCAATTTTTTGCAGGCAGTGGACACTTGGGATCGTGAATTTTTATTGCGGCGCCCAATGCCGCCTCTCCAAAATCGTGAGCCAGCAAAACTTCTTGGACCGAACTAAAAATCTTTCCTTCGCCTTTGGCTCCACTTGAGAGACTCGTGAGTTTATAACAACCCAGCACTATGTCCTGCGAGGGCGTAACAATCGGGGTTCCGGTTGCCGGCTTTAAAAGATTAGTCGAGGAAAGCATTTTCGTCCTCGCTTCGGCCTGCGCCTCATCGGAAAGAGGCACATGCACCGCCATTTGATCGCCGTCGAAATCGGCATTGAAAGCCTTACAAACCAAAGGGTGCAGCCGCAAAGCCTGTCCCTCAATAAGCACCGGCTGAAAAGCCTGAATGCCGAGCCTGTGAAGAGTCGGAGCGCGATTCAGCAAAACCAGTTTATCCGTTGCCACATCTTCCAAAATAGCCCATACTTCCGGAGTTTGATCTTCTATCAGTTTGGACGCCGACCGTACGTTATATGCCAATTCCTGCTGAAGTATCTTTCTGATAACCATGGGCCTGAAAAGCTCAAGAGCCATCTGCTTTGGAATGCCGCACTGGTGTAACTTTAGTTCCGGCCCCACAACTATGACTGACCTGCCCGAGTAATCCACTCTTTTGCCCAGCAGATTTTGGCGAAATCTGCCCTGTTTGCCCTTGAGCATATCGGCCAGACTTTTTAGCAATCTTTTTCCGCCCGTCGTGGCCGTAGTCGTCTGCCCTACCCGCATGCCATTGTCAATAAGCGCGTCAACGGCCTCCTGCAGCATTCGCTTTTCATTGCGCACTATAACGTCCGGGGCGCTAATCTCCAATAAGTATTTCAGTCTGTTATTGCGATTAATAACCCTTCTGTATAAATCGTTGAGGTCCGATGAAGCAAATCGTCCTCCGCCCAATTGAACCATCGGCCGCAGATCGGGAGGTAGAACGGGCAGAAGCGTCAAGAACATCCATTCGGGCCTGACTCCGGCTTTATGCATGTTTTGAATAAGCCTAAGCCTGCGCAAAAGTTTTTTTCTGTCGGCAACAACTTCTTTTGAAAGTTTTTCTTTAAGAAGCTTAATTTCTTTATCCAAAGACATCTCTTCAAACAGCTTTTTAACCGTTTCTCCCCCTGTACCCGCCTCAAACATCTCTCCGTATTTCAGGCTGTAATTTCGGTACTCGGCCTCCGACAAAACGCGCATGGATTGCAAAGACAAAACTTCTTGCCTGGCTCGGTCTCTTGCCGCCTTTAAGTCTTGCGCGTCTCTTTTAGATTTTATCTCTCCGGGCGCGATCTTGCCTTTTTTTGACGCTGCCTCGGATTTTTTTCCGGATTCAGTTTTAGCGGAAGATGATGTTTTAATTTTGCTTTTGTACTCTTTTTCTATCGCGTCCAAAATTTTCTTTCTAATCACTTCGTCAACTTTCAAAACGATATAACTGGAAAAATAAATCACTCTTTCCAGCTGCAGCATGGGAATATCTATAACCAAACCCATAACCGAAGGCACGCCTCTTAAAAACCAAATGTGGCTTACGGGATTTGCAAGTTTTATGTGCCCCATGCGTTCACGTCGGACTGAAGCCTTTGTGACCTCAACGCCGCACTTGTCGCAGACAACGCCTTTGTAGCGAATCCGCTGATATTTTCCGCAATAACACTGATAGTCTTTTTCCGGACCAAAAATTCTCTCGCAAAAAAGACCGTCTTTTTCCGGCCGCTGGGTACGATAATTAATGGTTTCAGCCTTTGTTATTTCTCCGTGCGACCAAGATAAAATATCCTGCGGTGAGGCTAATTTTATTCTGATGGCTTCTAAGTCTTGTACGCGCATAAATAAATCTCGGAACTTAAAACGTGGTGCGCAAAACGCAATTTGAGCTTTACGTTTTGCGCTCCCCTTCGTATTTCTCCCTCGGCTTCTCCTTCACTTCCACCGCCAACCCCAGTGCCTTCAGCTCGTTCATCAATAAATTAAAAGATGCGGGCACGCCGGGATACTGTATTTTCTCGCCTTTCAAAATGGATTCGTAGGCCGCCGCCCTCCCTTGCACGTCATCGGATTTAATCGTAAGCATTTCCTGCAGCGTATAGGCCGAGCCGTATCCTTCGAGAGCCCACACTTCCATTTCGCCAAATCTCTGACCTCCAAATTGAGCTTTGCCTCCTAACGGCTGCTGGGTAATTAACGAGTACGGCCCGATAGAGCGCATGTGTATCTTATCTTCCACCATATGGATAAGTTTCATCATGTAAATTTCTCCAACGGTGATGTTTTCGGGAAACGGAAGGCCGGTTCTGCCGTCATAAAGCGTGGTTTTGCCATCCTCCCGAAAACCGGCTTTTTTTAACTCCTCTTTAATGTCTTCTTCTCTGGCTCCGGACAAAGGAGGGCTAATGGCTATATATCCCAAAGCCTTGGCCGCCAAACCTAGATGCGTTTCAAGAACTTGTCCCACGTTCATGCGCGACGCTACGCTAAGAGGATTCAAAATTATATCAACCGGCGTTCCGTCCGCAAGAAACGGCATTTCTTCGTCCGGCAGAACTTTTGAAATGACACCTTTATTTCCGTGGCGTCCAGCCAGCTTATCGCCGGCCTGTATGCGCCTTAATTGAGCAATATCTACGCGGATGCGCTTGATAACTCCCGGCTCAAGTTTGTGCCCCATATCTCTTGAAAAAATCTTAACGGAAACCACGCGTCCCTTTTTTCCGTGTTCCATGCGCAGCGACGTGTCTTTAATGTCCCGGGCTTTTTCACCGAAAATAGCCCTTAAGAGTCTTTCTTCGGCGGTTAAATCCGTTTCTCCTTTTGGCGATATTTTACCCACAAGTATATCCCCCGGCCCGACCTCGGCTCCGATTCTTATGATGCCTTCCTCGTCCAAATCCTTTAATTTTTCTTCTCCCACGTTTGGAATATCCGAGGTTATAACTTCCGGTCCGAGCTTAGTATCCAAAATGTCGCAGGTAAAATCTTCTATGTGCACCGACGTATATACGTCATTTCTTACAAGACGCTCTGAAATGATAATCGCGTCTTCAAAATTATTGCCGCGCCACGGCATAAAAGCCACGAGAACGTTTCGGCCCAAAGCCAGCCAGCCCCGGTCTATTGCTCCGCCGTCAACCATTACCTGCCCCTTTTTCACCTTCTCGCCCTTTCGCACGACCGTCCTTTGGTGAAAACAAGTATACTGGTTAGTTCTTACGAAATTTTTCAATTCGTAATTTTTTATCTGACCGTTTTTGGTTCTGAGTTTCACGTGCGCCGCGTCGGCCTCCGCGATTACGCCATCTTCTTCCGCGTATATCGCTCTTCCCGAATCCCGAGCCACTCTTTCTTCCACTCCCGTGCATACCAACGGAACCTCCGGATTAACCAACGGCACTGATTGGCGCTGCATGTTGGATCCCATTAGAGCCCTGTTGGCGTCGTCGTTCTGCAAAAATGGTATACAGCTTGTGGCAACGGAAAGAAACTGCTGGGGCGAAACGTCTATGTAATCAACTTCATCGCGCTGTACCAATCCTGGCTCGCCCTTGATTCTTGCCGAAACGCTCTCGTCCAAAATCTTTCCATTTTTGTCTATGGGCGTGCCGCCGCTGGCTATATTCACGCGCTCTTCTTCGTATGCTGTAAGATATTCTGTTTCATCCGTAACTCTGCCGTTTTTAACTTTAAAGTAGGGGGTCTCAAGAAAACCGTAAAGGTTAATGCGCGAGAATCCCGCCATATGGCCCACCAATCCTACGTTGGGCCCTTCCGGAGTTTGTATCGGGCAAATCCTGCCGTAATGGCTTGGCTGAACGTCACGGACGTCAAAACCGGCCCTCTCGCGTGTCAGCCCTCCGGGTCCGGTGGCCGATAACCTTCTTTTGTGCTCAAGTTCCGCCAAAGCATTTTCATTATCCATAAACTGGGCCAGCTGCGAAGAGGTAAAAAATTCCTTGATAACAGCCATAAAGGGCCGGGGATTAATCAGCTGGGACGCGGTAATCGTGGCGGCGTCCAGAGTTGACATTCTGTCTTTGATAATTCTTTCCATGCGCATAAGCCCAACCCGCAATCTGTTCTGCAAAAGTTCATTTAGCGCCCGTACGCGCCTGTTGCCCAAATGGTCAATCTGATCGGGCTGGGCCCCCGGAGTGTTATTCAGGCGAATAATCTCTTTTATGACCTCAATAACATCCTCCGGCTTTAAAACCCTGTCCCCAATGGCGATGTCCGAATCCTCGGCGGTAAGCCCGGAATCGGAAAGGTCCCTTTTTTTCTTTCCCGTTCTTGATGTCTTATTCGTTGTTCCAAGCCCTTGCAATGCCGGTAAGCGCTGCAATGTTTTCCATCTTCCGACCCTGGATAGGTCGTACCTTGAAAAATTGAAAAAAAGATTTCCCAAAAATTCCCTTGCGCTATCCGGCGTCACCGGATCTCCCGGACGCAGCCTATGATATATTTCTACCGCCGCCTCATCGTTGTTATGGCTTTGATCCCGCTTGAGGGTTTCCTCTAAATACTTAATTTCCCCCTTGTCAACGTCGGCGAATAGTTTTCCGATGCCGCCCTCTTCTCCGATATCAATGCCGTATTTCCGCTTGATGGCAGCGGAGTCAAAAATACGAAGCAATGTGGTTACGGGAGCTTTACGCTTGCGGTCTATCTTAACCGAAATAGCCCCGGCTGGTTCCGTTTCAAATTCCAGCCACGCTCCCCTGTTCGGTATAATCTTAGCTCCAAAGTAATTCTTGCCTCCGGCGCTTATCGCGGTAAAAAATGCCCCCGGAGAGCGTATCAACTGTGATATGACTATTCTTTCCACTCCGTTGACGACAAAAAACCCCTGATCCGTCATCAAGGGAAAATCGGCAAGAAAAACCTCCTGCTCTTTTATCTCTTTTGTTTTAAGATTAACGAGCCTCGTCTTGACTCTAAGCGGGGCCTCGTAAGAATCATCGTTTAGTTTAGCCTGGAGATAGTCCCTGTATTTGGGTTCATCAAGTTTATAATCCAAAAACCAGAGCTCAAACTCCTTACCCGTGTAATCGCGCACTGGCGACATTTCGTGAAACAGCTCTTTAAGATCTCTGTCCCAAAAAGTTTTCCATGAATCTTTTTGAACCTGCAGCAAATACGGCAGGGGCAAAAACACTCTTGACTTAGAAAAGCTTTTGAATTGCATGGCGCAGGTTGCGATAAGCAGTTGTGATGAGCTTAGCTCATCACAAGGGTGCGGCAATAAAAACGACCCAAAAGATGATTTCCCTTTGGGTTACTGGCTATTTATTTTTCAGGAGGGAGAAGAAAGGAAAAATAATAAAAAACAACTGCTAAAGACTAAGCAATCTCATTGATGCGGCAATCAAGTGTCATTCTAACAAACCCGTAAACCCTTGTCAAGCCCGTACGCAATGCAATCCACTTTTGCCCTCCCGGGGCACTCCCGGGGCAATTTCAAATTATAACTTCTCAATATAACTTCTAAACTAAACATAACTTCTAAACTAAACATAACTTCTAAACCAGGTTTAGAAGTTTTTGACTTCTAAACATAACTTCTAAACCAGGTTTTGAAGTTGTTCTTCTAAACCTGGTTTAGAAGTTGTTTCTCTCATTCGAGAAAAAGATTATTTATCTGTTCATGCTTTCTGCCCAATAATACCCCTCTCACAAACTCTCTGTATTGCTCAGCGTCAGAAAACAATTTCGTCAACAAACCTTTATCAATAATCATAGAATCGCGTTTTTGCAGATATTCCTGATGGGTACTCCAAGGGTATTCCTCCGCAAACTTCATAATTGCGGCCGCGTCCTGCGAGCCTTTTTCTTTCAAGCCGGGTTCAAGCAACTGTCCAGGATTGACCACATTAATATAGACCAGCAAATACTTCAGATATAATTCTTTTTCCACTAGGACCGCTTTGAATGGACCCTGAAACAACGGACCGACACGTTCGTATTTCGTATTGAAATACTTCGCATATCCCACTCCAAGTTTATGCATGAAACGCGAAATGCCTTCTTCCTGTATTTCTTGAAGCAACAAATGGTAATGGTTAGGCATGAGACAATCTGCCATAATTCTGACCAACGGTTTCCGTTCAGGTCCCTCCTGCATTATAAACTCTCTCAAGACTCGGAAATTAAATGCGCCCTTTGCGCGCTCCAGCTTAGAAAGTAGAGTCAGTCTGGCATCTTGATTATTGAAAAGAAATAAACCCTGCAAAAATCTCCAGCGATCAGCGTCTGCAAGAAACAACTCTCTTTTTTCTGTTCTTCTGTTGTAGACGTGATAAATATTATCTTTTACGAAAATTATCTTTCGCATATCTGTGCAGCCCTAACTTCAAAACCAGGTTTAGAAGTTATACATTTAGAAGCCGTATCCTCATTTTCTCTTCTAAAGTTCTCTTCTAAACCAGGTTTTGAAGTTAGGTGGTTTTGAAGTTAGGTTTTGAAGTTGGCTTAATTGCAAAAAGATTCCTATTCTCATATAATTTAAATAGTGAACCCAAATAATAAAACTTATCGACAAGCGCCTATTTTAACCAGAATTGTAATAATGGTCTCCCTGGGATTTTTCCTTTTTACGGCGGCCTTTTTTTTGGTGAACTATGTTGATATTATTAATCTTCTCCCCAAGCCCCCTTCATCTGCTACCAAAGCCGCTCAAACTCCATCCCCCGCTCCCTCCGTTAAAACAAAAACAGACCTGTTGTGCCCGGTACAAATAAACCCATGTCCGCAGGGAGAAAAGATAAAGGGAGCGAAAGAAAAACCTGATTTTATAGGAATTTTATATAATCTGCCCGCGGGCACTGCCCTTATCGCTCCAATATCAGGGACGTACGGTATTAAGGACAATCTTGAAATCAATAACGTCTCGGGAGTTACCGTATTAACTATTATTGGTACGCAGGAGGAAATCCGTTTTGTATTTATAATTCGGCGGGGAATCTCAGCAGACAATAATTCGGGAACCGTTAATAAAAATGAGGTTTTAGGAACGCTGGGGTCAAAAAAGGAAAAGGCAGGAGAGCTTCAGAGACTAATAGTGACTGTTTTAAACAGGGAGAGCAATAATTTTCTGGATATTAATTCTACGGAAAGGGGCATAGAAGTAAATTTTGTCCGTTAAACGGATTCCCCCCCCTTTTTTTTGCCGAGGTGCCGAAGTGCCGAGCTTGCCGAGGTCATAGCTGCAGTTTAATCAAAACTGTCGCATATGTGATGGGAGAATATTGCGGGAACTTGACATGAATATGCTATTGTTTTTAAATAGAGGTATGGGCGAAAATAAAAAAAAATTTTCTATTGGTTTCTCTCGGCAATCTGTAATTACAGTGCTTATAATTATTCTGATAGTAATTCTGGCGGGGCTGAGTATCCAAGCAGGCAAACACCGGAAACAGGAGAAACGGACGGTAACGGTTCGGGAAGCGGAAAATGTTTTCGTGTTGCCTGAAGGCGCACAACCCCAAGATAACTCCGCTTCGGACATTACCTGCAAAAAATTTGACGATATTTCAGAGGCAATAAGAAATATTAAAATTGCCTGTACGCTTGACCTTTCGAATCAAAATCTTTCGACCTTACCTAATGAAATTCTTCTCCTAAAGAATCTTTATTTCATAGGCCTTATTAATAATGAATTTTCAGAATTCCCCCAAATTTTAACGGAAATTGATACCTTAATTACTATCGGACTTTCGGAAAACCGGATAACAAATATACCTGCCACTATTGGGGAGCTTAAAAATCTTCAGAGACTTGATCTATCCAGAAACAGAATATCAACTCTTCCCAATGGTATTTCAAAACTTTCAAGCCTGAACTACCTGATTTTAACAGGTAACCCTATTGGAAAAGAGGAGCAAAACAGGATAACAAAATTGCTTCCCGATGCCCAAATAGAATTCTAATCGCAATTCATG
>CAYJUL010000008.1:7772-16423 GCA_964373345.1 uncultured Candidatus Saccharibacteria bacterium | reverse complement strand
CGGCGCAAAGGTGAATCGGCATTGGCAGGAAAATACGTTTCGTCGCGCACTTCGGCCACAATAGGCTTGATTTGTTTTTGGGCCAGCTCGCGTATAAAAGACCTAAAAAGCAATTCTTCATCAGTTAATTTAAAGACGCTGTTTTCAAGCCCGATAAGAGATTTCCGTCGCATAAATAACCTCCGGGATTTAAGTTTTTAAATAACTGCTTCGGATTTAGAGTATCACCCCCGCAGCCATATGTCTAGTTTCCGCGACAGGCCCCCATGAGCCCCGTAGCGCGGAAGTCTTGTCATTGCGCATTGCCGGTTGTATAGTGAAAATAGCGCGCGTATTTTAACCTAATTTATGTTATGGCACGCAAAAAAAGAACTAAAAAATCCAAAATTCAAACCAGGAGCAAAAAGGAGATAAAACGGAACAAAAAAAATAGGGTAAGGAGTTCGGTTCAACAGAATTTAACCAACTCCTTTCACCGCACAAAGATAAGAGTTATTGGCATTGGCGGCGGAGGAAGTTCTGTTGTTGCCGAGATTGCTCCCGCCGTAAAACGCGCAGATTTTTGGGCGGCAAATACCGATATGCAGGCTTTAAAACGTATCGGTAAAAATTGCCGCCATTTTCTTTTCGGTCAAAGCGTGACTGCGGGCCTTGGTTGCGGCGCGAGTCCGCGCCTGGGTCAGGCGGCGGCGGAAAAGGCAAAAGATAAAATTGCAAAATTGTTTGAAGGGGTGGATCTGGTCATCCTTATATCTTGTTTGGGCGGAGGTACGGGTTCGGGGGCGATGCCCGAATTTGCGCGCCAAGCCAGGGAAGCGAATTGTTTAAGCCTGGGAATTTTTACTCTGCCCTTTAAATTTGAGGGGGAAAAAAAGACGCAGGTTGCCAGGATCGCTCTCTCCAAAGCAGTGTCTCAGCTTTCGGCATCGGTCATTTTTCCCAACGAAAAAATATTTCAGCTGGCCGATAAGCCCGACGGATTTCAGTCGGCTCTTTCAAAAGTTAATTCAATCTTAGCCGAGGATTTAAAAAATCTGATAGAAACCGTATACGCCCCGGGCCTTATAAATATAGATTTTTCAGACCTTCGCTCCGTGCTGGCAGGCGAAGGCAAGATGGCATATTTGGCTTCGGCTTCTTCCCAAGAACAAAACAAGGTAGAAGACGCATGCAAGGTCTTAATGTCGCATCCTCTTAATGAATATGATCCTAGCGGGGCCGGGCGCATTTTGTTTAATATCGCATCGGAAAAAGACATATCAATTGATGAAGTTGAACACATAAGCAAAATTATTTATCAGCTTAATCCTTCCGCAAAAATAATTTTTGGTCTTTCTTCGCTATCACCCGTAAAAAATAAAGGTGGCAATCGTCTTACGGTAACTTTACTTGCGGTAGGCGATAAGAAAGAAGATCGCGGTAAAGAAAAATCGGCGAAGAGCAAGGGTCCACGCCGAAATTTAAAAATAAAACGGGTGAAGGTTTTGACTCAAGCAGCGTCTTCCGGGGCCACGAAGCCTCAAGAGGGACCCAAAAGAACTGGACGAAAAACTCCAAAAAAAATCCTAAGCAATAGAAAAACGGCGAAGAATCCCGCGATTAAAAAATCTGTATCGGCGGCCAACGCATCGCCCGTTATCCAAAAAATCAAGAGTAAGCATTTAGCGAGTAAGAAAAAACAAAGCCGGACGACAAAAGGAAAAAATATTGTACTAAAAAAACAGGAGATTTCAAGAGTAGAAGACGGTTTATTGTCGCGGATGCGAAAAAACGCTCTTGACTTAAGGAAAGAGGTAGAATTGGCGGAAGAAGAGCATCTGGCTCAAGAGCGCCAATGGGACATACCCGCTTTTCTTAGAAGAGCCAAAAATTCTTAATTGCTACTACGGAGTATGATTGGTCAAATTAAAAAAGTGATCATTCCCATTGCCGGACTCGGAACAAGATTTTTGCCCCTGTCTAAAGTCTTGCCCAAAGAATTCTGGCCTCTTATAGATAAGCCGGTTTTGCATTATATCATTGAAGAGGTCAAGGATTCGGGCATCAACGATATAGTTTTTGTCGCCAAGCCCGGTTATAAGACTTTAAACGAATATTTCAAACCGCTTCCGGAACTTGAAAAAACCTTAAAAGAAAGCGGCAAAGAGAAACTCTTGGACGAGTTAAAAAGCATAGACAAATTGGCCGAAGGCATCTCCTTTTCTTTTGCCACCCAGAAAAAGCCGTTAGGAGATGGTCATGCGATCTTAATGGCAAAGCGCCTCGTGAGCGATGAACCGTTCGGCGTATTATTTGCCGACGACATAGTTGTTTCTAAAACACCGTGCCTTGCTCAACTTATTAAGGTTTTTAAAACCTGCCAGAAACCGATTGTGGCGCTTAAAAAAATACCAAAAGAAGAGCTGTATAAATACGGCGTTGTCCAGGTAGAAAGAATAGCCCATAAACTTTATAAGTTGAAGAAAATAATCGAAAAACCGAGTTCATCCGAGGTCTCGTCGGATCTCGCCATCGTTGGCAAGTATATTTTAACCTCCGAGGTGTTTGAATATTTGAAAAAAGATGAGGCCAAACATCATACGGGTGAAGTTATCCTTGCTCATGCTCTAAATGCCATGATTTCCGGCGGTAAGGTTATCTACGGGTATGAATTTGACGGGGACTGGCTTGAATGCGGCAAAAAAGAGGATTGGTTAAAATCAAATTTTTATCTAGCGTTGCGCCATCCCGAATACGGCGCCAAAATCAGAGAATATCTTAAAGCAATTAATAGATAGTTTCGTGTCGATCCGGCCACTATTGTGAGCCGGGTTTTGTTTTATGCGACCGCGTCCCGTATAATAAAATAATGAGCGCCAAAAATAAGATAGAATCCGTTAAGGCCCGGCAGATTTTAGACTCGCGCGGCAAGCCCTCGCTTGAAGTGGAGATTACGAGCGGAAAAAAGGTTTTTAGAGCCGGGGTCCCTTCCGGCACATCTTGCGGCAAATACGAGGCAGTTTACTTGGCGGTTAAAAAAGCCATAAGAAGCGTTCATGCCACGATTGCGCCGGCATTGAAAGGAAAGGACCCGCGGAACCAGAAAGAAATAGACGCCTTGCTTTGCAAGCTTGATGGTACGAAGAATAAGTCTCGTCTTGGCGCAAACGCCACAACGGGTATCTCTATGGCCGTATGCCGCGCCGGAGCCGCAGCAAAAAAGATACCTCTCTATTCATACATTCTTGAGCTCTCCCGGGGTCCGACCCCGGTAAAGGTTGCAGGGGTCCGACCCCTGGAAATCTTGCCCCGCCCCTGTTTTAATGTCATTAACGGCGGGGCGCATGCCGAAAACGATTTGGATATTCAAGAATTCATGATAGTTCCGCAAATGGATAATTTTTTTGAAAACCTTCGCTTGGGCCAGGAAATATACCAGCAACTAAAAGAAGATTTAAAGAAAAAATATGATAGGCGGGCCATAAATCTGGGCCTGGAGGGAGGTTTTGCCCCTAAAATGAAATCGTCAAAAGAAGCCCTAGACGCCATAATGGAGTCTGCCGGAACTTTAGGTCACGATAAAAATATCAAGATTATTTTAGACGTTGCCTCATCGGAGTTTTTTCAAAACGGAAAATATCGCATGAGGACGGGCGTATTCTCAGCCAAAGAACTGATGAATTTCTATTCTGACCTAACTGTGCGCTATCCCATTTTGGGCCTTGAAGATCCTTTTGCCGAAGATGACTGGGAAAGCTGGCGCATAGCCAATAGAAAATGGCGAATGGCGCATGGCGAATTATTGCTTATCGGTGACGACCTTTTAACTACAAATACCGCCAGAATTAAAGAAGCCTATGAGAAAAAGGCTTGTAATGCAGCCATCATTAAAATCAATCAGATTGGGACGGTATCCGAAGCGATTAAGGCTGCGAAGCTCGCAAAATCGTACGGCTGGAAAATTATTGTTTCTCACCGTTCGGGGGATACGAAAGACGATTTTATTGCCGATTTTGCGGTTGGCGTAAGGGCGGACTTTATTAAATCCGGCGCGCCGGCAACTCAAGCGCGATTGGCCAAATACAGAAGATTATTAAAAATAGAGGCAGAAATGATATACTGAATTATGGCTAGACTAATTTTATTGAGGCATTTTAAGTCACAATGGAATCTGGAGAACAGGTTTACCGGATGGGTGGACGTGCCTTTGTGTAAAGATAGCCGGGAAATAATTCAAGAAGTTGCCTCAAAATTATCCGGGACGAGCATTGACGCGATATACACCTCTCCTTTAATTAGAAATGTGGCAAGCGTTTTAGCAGTGTTTGAGAAAAGGAAGGAACGTACTATTTTTTTCCATTTTGGCGGCAAAATAAAAAAATGGGGAAATTTTGTTTTTGCCGAAGACAAAACCGGCGCTGACGCGGAATCAAGTAAAAACTACGTGCCGGTGCATGTGACGGAAGCCTTGAACGAAAGATATTACGGTAAATTGCAGGGGTTAAACAAAGAGGAAACTATAAAAAAATACGGCAAGGAACTAGTTCATCTCTGGCGGAGAAGTTTCCGAAAGGCGCCGCCGGGAGGAGAAAGTCTGGCCGAGGTTGTAAAACGAACAATGCCATTCTATCAAAAACACATAGAAAAAGATCTCAAAAGCGGCAAAAATATTTTAGTAGTGGCCAGCCACAATAGTTTAAGGGCCTTGATTAAACACATAGAAAAGATTTCAGACGAAGATATAATACATATTGAGGTTCCTTATGCGGGATTACTGGAATATGAGTTTACCGATGGAGCGTATAAAAAAATATGATAAAAATCTATTCCACGCCGTCGTGCGTTTATTGCAGCGCGCTTAAAAAATTCCTCAACGAACGCGGTCTTGAGTTTGAGGATATTAACGTTGCCCAGAACAAAGAGGCTCTTAAGGAGATGGTAGATAAATCCGGCCAGATGGGCGTGCCGGTGGTGGATATTAACGGCCAAATTGTAGTCGGGTTTGACAGAGAGAAAATATCAAAATTTCTGGGCATTAAATAATATGGCCCCAAAAAACAATCTCTACTATCCATCAAAAGATTTTAAAAAGCGGGCCTGGATAAAGAGCTCCGCGATTTATAAAGAAGCGGCTAAAAATCCGGTTAAATTTTGGGAGAAATTGGCCGGAGATTTGTATTGGCGTAAAAAATGGCGTAAGGGTTTTATTCATACACCGCCATATTTTCAGTGGTTCGCGGGAGGAAAATTGAATATCACGGAAAACTGTTTAGATATTAATTTAGAGAAAAGAAAAAACAAAGTAGCCTTAATCTGGGAGCCCGAGTCCTTGCAGGAACGCGAAAGAAAATTTACTTACTACGAATTGTATAGAGAAGTTAATAAGTTCGCCAACGCCCTTTTAAAACTGGGGGTCAAAAAAGGGGATAGGGTTGGAATTTATCTTCCGATGATTCCGGAGGCCATTATCGCGATGCTGGCCTCGGCGCGCATCGGGGCAATACATTCGGTTGTGTTTTCGGCATTTTCTCCCCAAGCTCTAAAGGTGCGCCTGGAAGATACGGAAGCCAAAATTTTGATTACTGCCGACGGTTATTATCGGAGAGGCAAGCTTGTCGTGCTTAAACAAAACGCGGAAGATGGAATTCAGGGAACAAAAGTGGAAAAATTGATAGTGGTAAAAAGAGCGGGAAACCAGATTCCGTGGCGCGCCGGCCGCGATTTGTGGTGGCACGAGATCTCGGCCACGGAAAAAGAAACGTGCAAGGCGGCTTTAATGGACAGCGAAGACACCTTATTTATACTTTATACGTCGGGCAGCACCGGCAAACCAAAAGGCTGCGTGCACACCTGCGGCGGCTATGCCGTACAGGCGAAAGCAACCGCGAAATGGATATTTGACTTGAAAGAAGATGATATTTTCTGGTCAACTGCCGATGTGGGCTGGATTACGGGACACACCTACAGTTGTTATGGACCCTTGCTTTGCGGGGCGACGTTTATAATTTTTGAGGGCGCTCCTGATTGGCCGACCCCGGAAAGGTGGTGTCAGATTATTGAAAAATACGGAGCAACCACTTTTTATACCGCCCCGACCGCCATCAGGATGTTTGAAAAATACGGAGACGATATTCCGCAAAAATATTCCTTTCATACCTTGCAGATATTGGGTTCTGTGGGCGAACCGATAGATGAAGCGTCGTGGTTTTGGTATTATGAAAATGTGGGCAAAAAACGATGTCCTCTGGTTGACACGTGGTGGCAGACAGAAACGGGAGGCATATTGATTACATCTCTTCCGGGCGTGGGTCCGGCCAAACCCACTTTTACGGGATTGCCCTTCCCGGGCATAAAAGCCGAAGTCTTACAGGACAGCGGCAGGGTTGCAAAAAGCGATATGCCCGGAAATCTTGTATTGCTTTCTCCGTTTGCGCCCGGACTTCTGCGGGGAATTTACAAAAACCCTAAAAAATATCTGGAAGCGTATTGGTCGTTTTACGGCAATAAAGTTTATTTCACTTCCGACGGAGCGTTTAAGAGCAAAAACGGCATGATACGAATTTTGGGACGCGTAGATGATGTCATCAAAGTAGCCGGGCACAGGTTGTCTACGGGAGACATGGAAAGCGTTATAAATCGGCATGTTGATATTACAGAGTGCGCAGTCGTTGGGGCGCCGGATAAAATCAAGGGCGAGGTGCCGGTGGTCTTTGTGGTGGGTTCGCGCCTCGCAGATTCCGCCGCGGCGCAAAACGCGGCGTTAAGTCAAATTAAAAAAGAAATAGGCCCGATAGCCCTGCCCAAAGAAGTTTTTTTGGTGCCCGATCTTCCCAAAACAAGGTCCGGAAAAATTATGCGGCGAATATTGAAAAATTTGTTAACCGGCGTAGAGCTGGGTGACCTCTCTACGCTTTCAAATCCGGAAAGCGTAGACGAAATTAAAAAAGCGTTTACCCCGAAGTGAAAATTCGGTTGTCCTTAGCATTACTATTTACTATTATGGATATACTCATTAGCGAAACAAAAGAACAACATTGCGCATATCGAAGACCGCCGCATTTTATCAGACATCTGTCCCGCTTCGGCGGGACTAGCCGAATTTCTACTTCGGGGTTTACTTTGGTGGAGTTGTTAACAGTAGTTGCCATTATAGGCTTGCTGTCTTCAATACTCACAGTGCGCGTGCGTCAAAGCCAATTAGACGCTTACGATACCTCTATTATGCAGACTTTTGATACATTAAGAGTCAAGGCCGAGATTGATCGCGACGCCAACGGAAATTATGACGCCGTTTGCGTGGAATCCGGCGGAGCTTCGGGCAACAGCATTCTTACCGCCGCGGGAGATTACGCGAACATCAATAACGCAATTAAGGGGAACAATGGCGGAACGAACGTGTTGTGTAACGAAGGAGCGGGATCTAATAGTTTTGCCGCATGGTCTCCGTTAAGAGCCGTCCCGGATACGTATTGGTGCATTGACTGGACATTTAACGTCAAGCAGGTTACCGGAGTATTGCCACCGGACGCTACGGAGTGTCAATAATTGCTCGTTTCCCGCTCAAATTAAAATGCAAAAGCTGAAAAACAAGAAGTTCGTTTTATGGTTTAAAGACATCCGCGCGTCGGATGTTTCTTTGGTGGGCGGCAAGAACGCTAATTTAGGGGAGATGTATTCGCGCTTGGCCAAAAAAGGCATAACGGTACCGGATGGTTTTGCCGTAACAGCCGAAGCTTATTGGCAATTTTTAAAATATAACGGGATAGAATTAAAACTCAAAAAAGTTCTCAGCCGGTTAAATGCCAAAAATATCGCAAAGCTTAGGAAAGCCGGTTTGCTGGCAAGAAAATCTATTCTGGCGGGCAAATTTCCGCCGGACATTGAAAGCGCAATATTAAAAAATTATCATCTTCTTGAAAAAAAATACGGTCAAAACTGCGATGTTGCCGTAAGGTCTTCGGCTACCGCGGAAGATCTTGCCACGGCATCGTTTGCCGGCCAGCAAGAAACCTATTTGAACGTTAAGGGAGTCGATGAACTCTTGTCGGCGATTAAAAAATGCATCGCCTCGTTATTTACAGACAGGGCCATTGCCTACAGGGAAGAAAAAGGGTTTGGGCAGCTAAAAATAGCCCTGTCGGTTGGCATACAAAAAATGATTAGATCCGATCTGGCATCGTCCGGAATCATGTTTACTTTGGATACGGAAACGGGTTTTTCAAACATCGTGCTTATTAATTCCATATTCGGCATAGGAGAGATGATAGTGAAGGGAAAAATTACCCCGGATGAATTTTACGTGTTTAAACCGACCCTAAAAACAAGCTATAGCGAGCAGAACGCTCGATATATCGGACGTACCGTCCGCTATAATCCAATAATAATCAAAAACTTAGGGCGTAAAACCAGCAAGCTTGTTTATGCCCCCCGTGGTTTAAAAGAGATCTCCGTTTCGGATCGGGAACAGTCCAGGTTTTCTCTCAAAGACGCTGAGGTTCTGCAGCTGGCCAAATGGGCCGTGCTTATAGAAAAACACTACGGAAAACCGCAGGATATTGAGTGGGCAAAGGATGGCAGATCCGGTAAGTTATTCATCGTCCAAACAAGACCGGAAACCGTGCATACTCCGCAAAAAGTAAGATATTATGAGGATTATAGCCTGCGGGATATAT